>JAGPVI010000122.1 GCA_018067115.1 Bizionia sp.
CGACACTGAAATAATAGACACATTACCCGAAGACGATGCGAGAATCACTTTTATCTTTGAGACCTTACAAACCATGCGTAAAACCTTACAAGATGAAAACAATAGTAGCATAGCGCTTTACAAAGGCACACCGGAAAGTGTTTTTAAGACCTTAACCGAAACTTATTCTATAGGCACAGTTTTTACCAATCACGATTACGAACCATACGCTAAACAACGTGATACAGCTATAAAAAGCCTCCTTAATAGTAAAGACATCGCTTTTAAAACTTTTAAGGATCATGTTATTTTCGAGAAAGGCGAAGTCACTAAAAGTGATGGTAAACCATATTTAGTATACACACCGTATATGAAACGGTGGAAAGAAACCTTTAAAAACTACGATTTAAAGATTTACTATACCAATGAATTTTTAGGAAATCTTGTTGACAATTCACGGCTACCAAACTTAAGCTTAGCGGATATTGGATTTAAAAAATCATCTCAAACTATAGCCCCCTATACCGTAACGCCAACACTTATTGAAGAATACGAAAGTAAGCGCAACTTTCCTAGTATTGATGCAACATCACGATTAGGCCCCCACTTGCGCTTTGGCACAGCTAGCATACGAAAAATGCTAAAAAAAGCGATTGCAGAAAACAACGAAACGTTTTGGAAAGAACTCATTTGGAGAGAGTTTTTTATACAAATATTGTGGCATTTCCCAGAAACCCAGATGAACGCTTTTAAACCTAAATATGATAGAATAGAATGGCGGAACAACGACACTGAATTTAAAAAATGGTGTGTTGGAGAAACCGGTTACCCGCTCGTAGATGCAGGAATGAGAGAACTTAACGTCACTGGTTTTATGCATAATCGTGTGCGCATGTTAGTCGGAAGTTTTTTGTGCAAACATTTATTAATCGATTGGCGTTGGGGAGAGGCCTATTTTGCCGAGAAACTACACGATTACGAAATGGCAAGCAATGTAGGAAACTGGCAATGGGTTGCAGGAACGGGTGTTGATGCAGCGCCATATTTTAGAATTTTTAATCCAACCACTCAAATTGAGAAATTTGATAAAGAACACAACTATATTAAAAAATGGGTACCCAATTACCAGGAATTCAGTTACCCCGATCCTATAGTCGACCATAAGGAAGCACGAGAACGTTGCTTAAAAACGTACAAAGCCGCGTTAAGCTAAAAAACTCATATACAAGAGATTATCTACATAATAAAATAATGTAACTTTAGTACTCACCTATAAATAAGTGCTATTATGGAAACTAAAGATGTTGCAAAAAAATGGAAAGAAATGTGCGAACAAGGTAAAAGCCTAGATTGTATTCACGAATTATATGCAGAGGATATTACGAGCAAAGAGATGCCTGGAGTACCCAATGAGATTGTTTCTGGAAAGAAAAATGTTTGGAATAAAAGCAAACAGTGGATGGATAATATTGAGGAGTTTCACTCTAGTAATATTAGCGAACCTATTGTTGCCGGCAATCATTTTACAGCGACAATGAATTACGATGTGACTTTTAAAGATAACGGTCGCCAAAAAATGGAAGAAGTTGCTGTTTTTGAAGTTAAGGACGGCAAAATTAAAAATGAGCAGTTTTTCTATAGTATGGAATAATAACAACTTAAATAACATTAAAAAAAGCAGTAGATTTTATTACAATCTACTGCTTTTACATTTCTCTATTAGGACAAAACCTAAACTTTCACTTCTATTTATTATAAAATCGTTCTATAATCTCTTCGTGACTTTTTATTGTTTTAGTACACCAATCTAATCGTTTTTGAAGCTTTTCATTTTCTGTTAAACCCCATTCTAAAGACGTCTTTTTCAGTTTAGTAGTCACATGCTGCAAAATAATGGCTGCAGATACCGAAATATTCAAACTTTCTGTAAAACCAGACATTGGGATTTTTAAAAACACATCCGCTTCATCCAAAACTTCTTGAGACAATCCTTCTGTTTCCCTTCCGAAGAAAAAACAAGACTTTTTGGTGACATCGAAATCGTGAAGCTCACAATCGTTGGTATGCGGGGTCGTAGCCACAATTTGATACCCTTTGCTTTTTACATCGGCAATACAGTCTTTAATGGAATGGTAGCGATTTAAATCTACCCATTTCTGCGCACCCATAGCAATCTCTCGGTCTATACGCTTAGAATTTATTTCCTCTACAATATTCACCTCTTGTATGCCAAACACATCACAACTTCTAATAACAGCACTGGTGTTATGCAATTGATAAACGTCTTCGGTGGCCACTGTAAAATGCTTGGTTCGCCCTTGTATAACGTGATTAAAACGTTCCAAACGGTGTGGGGTTAAGTAACTTTCTAAATGTTCTAATAAATTTTTATCAATCATATACTCAAAATAAAAAACCTGATGTATTGAAACATCAGGTTGTTATATCATTAAAAATTAAGGTTTAAATATTTGCGCCAATATCACCTTGTGCCAATAAAACACCTAATTGGTTTTCGCTTAAATGCACATTAATATACCCATCTACCGTTAACACATCATCATATATAAAAGGTGTGCCATCGTTTAAAGTAGTGATATTGGTATTGCTATTCCCTGTAGTGCCATCTACCGAATTTAACGTCAATATAATTGGACCAGTTGTAGCGGCGTTATTACTATGTATATGTACCGGATGAATACCACTAGATGGTGTTCCGGTTAAATATATAGCTGCTAAAGCTTCGCCATTTACACGTTTTGTAAACGTTATACTCCCCGAAGCATCTACAACATCTTGCTCCAATAAATCGTAAGTAATACTCGTTGCTGTTAAATCATTTTGGCCAATATCACCCTGAACCAATAAACCATCAGATTCATAATTACTATACTGTACATTAACATAACCGTCGAATTCTAATAACTCCTCATAAGTGTAAGTACTGGTTATTGTGCTACTTATTCCTGTTTCGTTATTTATATTTTCTAATTCTAAAGCTACTTCTCCAGTCTCTGCGGCTGTATTCATTCTTAATTGTGCAGGATGCACAGCAACATTTAAATCTCCGTAAAGTTCTATATACAATGTTGTTGTATTATTAGAGTTTTTAATGAATGTAATAAATCCTTCCACACCCAAATCTGAGGCGGCTCCTAAATCGTATGTCGTACTTGCCAATTGCGTGACAATTTCTTCAGGAATTACGGTATCATCGTGCTTCAGACAAGACACAATAAATAAAACAGGACACATTAATAATACGATTAACAGCGATTTTTTCATAGTATGGTTATTTTTTTCAAAGTACTAAATTAAACAATGTTTTTGTAAAGTTTCATTCATTTTAAATAGAATAAATATTACATACCTTTAAACACGAATAAAAACGGAATAATGAAACACATTGTAGTACTTACTGGCGCTGGTATTAGTGCCGAAAGCGGATTGAAAACATTTCGAGACGCTAATGGTTTATGGGAAGGCCACGATGTGATGTCTGTAGCATCACCAGAAGGCTTTCGAGCCAATCCAGATTTAGTTTTAGAGTTTTATAATCAACGTCGAAGACAATTATTACAGGTACAACCCAATGCCGCACATACTGAGTTAGCGACATTAGAAAACGATTACAAAGTCACTATTATCACTCAAAATGTTGATGACTTACACGAACGCGCAGGCAGCAAAAATGTGATTCATTTACACGGAGAATTATTAAAAGCACGCTCCATAAATAATGAAAACGACATTGTATCGTGGACTACAGATTTAGTTATTGGCGATTATAATACTGTTGGCGAACAATTGCGTCCGCATATTGTTTGGTTTGGAGAAGCAGTCCCTATGATTGATCCTGCAATGACTATTTGTAAATCGGCAACAGATTTAATAATTATAGGTACTTCAATGCAAGTCTACCCTGCGGCAGGATTGATGCATTATATTCCAGACGGCACACCCGTTTACTTCATAGACCCAAACCCAAATATTAAAAACTCTCAGTACCTTACTGTAATAGCAAAGCCTGCGACTTTAGGTGTTAAAGAAGCTATTAAAATGATTAAAACAACCCCATAACCGTAAACAAAAAAAGAGACGAAGTTCTCACCGCGTCTCTTTGTATAAATCAATAATTGTAATCGTATTTCTAAAACAAGCGTTTGTAACTTAAAGTTTTAAATCCATTTCTTTAATACTTTTTATTCTATTACGCTCTAAAAACGCATCAATCGTTTCGAAATGCTCAATAACACGTTGATCCTTGAATTCGAATACTTTTTCCGACAAACCTTGTAGGAAATCACGATCGTGAGACACTAAAATCAAGGTACCATCAAAAGATTTTAAAGCGTCTTTTAAAACATCTTTAGATTTTAAATCTAAGTG
>JAGPVI010000327.1 GCA_018067115.1 Bizionia sp.
CCAAGATCAGTAAATTCTGTAGCTAAAAGAGCTAGAAGAAAAAAGGTGCTTAAACAAGCAAAAGGTTACTTCGGACGTCGTAAAAACGTTTGGACAGTAGCAAAAAACGCGGTTGATAAAGCGATGCAATACTCGTACAGAGACCGTAGAGTTAAAAAGAGAACATTCCGTGCTTTATGGATTACGCGTATTAACGCTGGAGCTAGATTACACGGTATGACTTACTCACAATTTATGGGTAAATTAAAAGCTAACAATATCGAATTAAACCGTAAGGTTTTAGCTGATTTAGCAATGAATAGCCCAGTAGCTTTTGAAGCTATTGTAAACAAAGTAAAGTAAGGCATTTTGCCAATTAAAACTATCATTTCGCTTATATAACAAAATCCGATTCTTAATTGAATCGGATTTTTTTTTTTGACATTATTGAAATCATAGTCATAAGAATTTAGTCTTCGGAATACCGCATAGTAAACCTTATATTTACGTACCAACTTTAAACCCATAGAATGAATTTATCTAAAGTAAGATTGGTTATTACAGATATGGACGGCACATTACTTAATAATGACCACGCTGTAAGTAATCGCTTTTTTGAATTGTATAAAGAGCTAAAACAACATAATATTATTTTTGTTGCCGCAAGCGGAAGACCTTATTATAGCCTCATTGAAAAACTTGCCCCTATTAAAGATGATATTATTTTTATTGCTGAAAATGGTGGTTTAGCAATTCAACAAGAACAAGTTTTGTTATCAACCCCTATTGAAGCTCACAATCTACACGATTTAATCACCCTTATAAACACTCTCGAAAACACACATCCTGTTTATTGTACCAAAGACAGAGCCTATGTAAAGAGCAAATCTGAGTCACTAATGCGATTACTATCGGAATACTACAAGAATTACGTTGTAATATTTGACGAAAGTGAGATTAAAGAGGAGGTCTATAAAATTGCTTTATATCATGAGGAGAGCTCTGAGCGCAACATTTATCCGTATGTAAAACACTTAGAAAATAAATTTAAAGTAAAAGTCTCTGCAAATCACTGGGTTGATATATCAGAAAACTTAGCTAATAAAGGGCACGCCTTAGAATTAATTCAGAAAAAACACGGAATTACTACGGAAGAAACGATGGCCTTTGGAGATTATAATAACGATATTGAAATGCTAAACCTTAGTTATTTTAGTTATGCTATGGCTAATGCGCATCCCAACGTAAAAAAGACGGCGCGTTTTGAAACTAAAACAAACAACGAAAATGGCGTAGAAAATATTCTTGAACAATTACTTTTAGCGAAAAAAGCCTTGGTATTTTAGAACTCCTATTGATACCTACTCGTTATTACAGTATAACTATTACAGACTAAAAGAAGCGTTATAATAAATGTAATGACTATTTTTTATGAATAGCCGATATTTTTAGACTGTCTTCTTTGCCTTTTAATTGCAAATCACCAATAAATGTTTGCGATAGTTTATGGCTAAGTTTTAACTCCTCAAGCAATTCGTTAGAGCATAATAAGAATTCTTTGTATTTATTACACTCATCTTGAATACGGGCTGTCGTATTAATAACATCACCGTGGTACGCAATTTCCTTTTTTACAGTACCTACTTCGGTAACAATTAATTTTCCTCCGTGCACTCCCGCCTTAAAGGTTGGTGTTAATCCGTATTTTTTAGTGTAGTATTTCGCTCTCTTATCTAGGCGGTGTTCGAAATGAAAGAAAATTTCTAAGCAATTATTATGTTTAACCCCGTTTTTATAGTCCCAACTTAAAACCGCCTCGTCCCCTACATACTGATAAATCTGTGCATTATACTTATCTACAATACGATTAAGGTCGAAAAAACAGTCTTGAATTAACTCACTGTATTTATAATGGCCTAACTGTTCTGCTATTGTGGTAGAAGATTGCAAGTCGAGAAACATAAAAATACGCTTCTCTTCTCTGGGCTTTCTATATTTACCAATTAAGAAATTGAAAAAAACACCTTTACCAAATTTATCGTTTGCGATCTTTAAAAATGAAAATATTAAAGACCATATTATAAAATAAACAACTACTAGCCAAAATACTTGATTCGTTTGCCACCACCCCAACTCGTCATTGTCAAGATTAAGATCCATTGTAGCTTCTACCAAAGAAAAAACATAAGTTAATGCCAGAATTAAACCTACGAGATAAATAAAGGATTTCTGTAATAAAACGAGGCCTAGAGATAAATTTTTAGACAGATAATTATCGAAAAGAAACTCGACTACCGCAAATAATGAGCCTATTATACCTCCTAAAATAAACCCCAGATACAAAATTTCTTTTATAAGAGAGTCTCCATTATCGATACCTTCCTCTTCACCTAGCGCATGGTACCGTATAAAAATGAATAAACAAAAGGCAAACGACCAGAATAAGATGGTGGATGCTAAAAGTTTCGAGAATTTTAAAAGGTTAAGTTTCAAGTGCGTTTTATTTAGATATTTCGTCGATGGCAAATTTAAACTCACTCCAACTCACTAGTCCGTCGCCATCTTTATCGTATCCCTCAATTAGTTTTGAAGCGACAACACCCCTAATAAATCCGCTTATTTCTGCTTCTTTTAATAGGTTTTGAATTTCCTTTTTAGACAATTTACCATTTCCGTTTTCATCGAAAAACTGAAAAGCGTTCTCTGGAGAGTCAAAATGCTTAGTAATTAATATCTGGATTTTATTTAGTATGGTTTCTTTAGTTGACATTGATTTAAATTTACTTAAAAGTAAGGAATAAAATTGCTTTTAACAGAATTAACATCATAAAAAAAGGCCGCATTACTGCGGCCTCTCATAAATAGTTAACTTTTTTAATTTTTAATTTTTAATCACTTTTTTAGAAAAATCACCTGATTCAGTTTGTATTCTTAGTAAGTATATTCCGTTGCTAAAATTCGTCATATCCAAGGTCGTCATTGTATCATTGTTAGATTTACTTATTAGCACTCTACCGTTAATGTCATAAATAGTTACTTGCATATCTATTCCTTTATTATTATTGATAGTTAATAATCCATGTGTTGGATTTGGATAAATTACGATGTCTTTTACCATTGTATTATCGTTAACTCCCAATGTTTCCTCTACAGTTACAACAATTTCTACTCGTTCGCTTTCACACCCATTAATGTTTGAACTAGCTACCCAATATGATGTTGAGCCCACTGTATCTGTATTTGGTGTTGGCGCATTTACATCTCCTGCTCCTCCAGTTTCTGTAGTAAACCACATTAAACCTGTACCTCCTGAAGCTGCTGTTAATTCGCTTGCAGTATCCCCTTCATTATAGACTATAGGAGACGTAACTGTTGGTAGAGTAGGTATTACAGAACCGGTAATTACTGGAGAACCTGCCATCCAGTTACTTGAGGTACCTGTTAAAGCAAAATTTGTTAAAACTCCATTATTACTGTGTGCTGATGCATCAGTCAATGTTGTAATTGCTGTATTGTCTGCTGCTGTATTACCTTGATTACATTTATAATAAGCAACTAAACCTGTTTCTGTGCCTTGTAATTCGCAGTTTTTACTTCCGTTAATCTGATCTGCTGTTCTCGCGACGTTCCAAATACGAACATCGTCTATAGAGGCATCTAAAAATCTATCAGAATAACTAGAATCTTTTCCTAACATTAAATTTTTAGTAGCATTACCAATAGTGATTGAAAACGATTGAGAAGCAACCTCAATACCATCCACATAAATCTTTGCTGTTGTCCCATTATATACACCAGCAATATGATGCCAAGTATTTTCAGTTATACTGTTTGCGGGAGAAAATGTTTCATTCCAAACTCCATTCCCCACTACAAAATTTACAATACCATTACCTCCTGCTCTTAACATGTAACCAGAATCATTTCCTGTATCATCCTTATTAATTATATTTCCTAAAAATGGAGCTGAGGCAAAAGAATTAAAATTAACATAAGCTTCTAACGTAATCGTATTTCCTGTAATTTGTAAACTAGAGTCATCTCCACAATCTACATAATCGTTGCTGCCCTCTAAATTTAAATGTGTTGCTGGTTCTAATACATTTACGACAATTTCTGTTCTTTCACTTTCGCATCCATTAGCATTTGTACTAGATACCCAATATGACGTTGAGCCCACTGTATCTGTATTTGGTGTTGGAGCTTCTGTTAAAGAGCTACCTCCAGTTTCTGTGCTGTACCATAATAAACCAGTTCCTGAAGATGTTGCTGTTAACGCTGTTGCACTGCTATTTTGAGAATAATATATTGGCGTAGTTACCATTGGCGTATTTGGAATTACTGAACCAGTCATTACTGGAGAACCAGCTTTCCAATTACTAACTAAACCCGTTAATGAGAAATTGGTTAGTGTTCCATTATTTCCATTTACAGTTTGATCAAATAATGTTGTACTAGCAGTATTATCTTGATCATCTATACCTTGATTAAAATTGTAATACGCAACTAAACCTGTTTCAGTACCTTGTAATTCACAGTTTCTACTTCCGTTAATTTGTTCTGCTGTTCTTGCAATGTTCCAAATTCTAACATCTTCAATATTTCCCAAATAGAATCTTCCTCCTTGTTGTAAATTTTGTCCAATTGAAACTGGAAATGATGAATTGTTAAGAGCTTCTGGAGCTGCACTTGTACTTTCTTCAACACCATCTATATATAACCTTACCGTGTTATTTCCTAAAGTTGCTGCGATGTGATGCCAATTTCCATCTGTTACCACTGTTGCAGAATTATCTTCAGTCGTAATAGTAGTACCAGTACACGCAAAATTTACTGTTCCCGAACTATTTAAATGCAATCTCCAACTATCGTCACCTTTTGTGATTAATCCATCCCATTGTTCTGGGTTTGCATAATTAGAATTCATCCAAAACTCTATTGTCATTTCAGTTGTAAAGTCAAAATTAGATTCATTTGCTAATTCTATATAATCATTAGAACCGTCAAAGTTTAAATGTGTTGCTGGATTAAAAATTTCAACTTTTTGTGTTGTTGATGTTAAGCTATCAGTCATACCACAACCAGTAGATGAAGGTTCTGATAAAACTGCATAGTAATAATAAGTTCCCCCTATAGATGTATCTGGTAAATGGGTTTTAACATCTTGAACGTTAACTTGTGCTAATGTAGACACGACCATTTCGCTTATTAAAACACCATTAGTAGTTGAATTAGTAGTGTTTCTATACCATGAAATTTTATAATTAGTTGCTATTTGTGGTTGAGAACTTCCAAAAGCGCAAAAAGAAATTGGCAACTGTAATGGATTTGATGTTTCATTGAGCATATAGGTTGCTGCTCCTGTTAAGGGATCAATATTTGTTACTTGAATAAAATAAGTAGCATTGGCAAAATTAAGACTAATAAAAGCCAGTAAAAATAAGTAAAGTTTTAATCTCATTTGTTGTAGGTTTTGTTTTGATTAATAATGAAGCAAAACTAAATTTTAATACAAGAACTAAAACAAATAAGGTTTAAAGCGCTTTATTTTGTATGTAAAATACTACTTAAAATATTTAGCGTAAGTTCTTGATAACGGAATTTCTGCACCATTAATTATTACAGATTTTGAAGTTACCCGCTCTACTTTACTTTTATTTACTATATAAGACCTGTGTGTTTGTTTAAATACATCTGAAGACAGTTTTTCTTCAATAGCAGTTAAAGACTGCCTAATAGTATATTTTCGAGACGTTGTCTGAATAGTAACGTAGTTACCATCTGCAGCAAAATATCTAATATCAGAATGTTTTAAGTTAACGGTGTCGTAACCATCTTTAAACTGAAGCGTTTGCATTTTCCGCTTATGTATGGCAAGCCGTATAGATGCTAAAACATCCACTTTTTTTAGTGGTTTTGTTAAATAGGCATCAGGATTTGTTTGTAAAGCCTCACTCATTAACTTAAAATCGTGCTGACCTGTAATAAATATAACGACAGCCTTGTCATTTTTTACTTTAGACAACTCTATTCCGGAGTTTACACCTTTTAAATTAATATCCATTAAAATAATATCTGGTAAAAAAGACGCCATTTCCTGGATTGCTGTTTCCTTATTATTTGCAATTCTAATTTTGGTAAAATGTTCTTCCTCTAGAAAGTCGGCTATATATTCTGCTATTATTATTTCGTCCTCAACAATAAGAATTTTTGAAGCGCACTCTTTAATCATTCTTAATTTCTTTAATAACTGAAAAAGAGAAACCATCAGTTGTATTAATTTTATATTCCATTTCTAATTGTCGACAGATTTTATCTATCAGTTTTGGTTTAATACTTGTATTGGTAGCGGTTAATCCGTTATCAGAATAGACAAAAGAAAGACTGCCATTATATTTTAATTCGAAATTTATCTCTTTATTCTCTTGATTATTAAAAGCATATTTTACAGAATTTATACACAACTCGGTAAGTAATAACCCAAAATACATAGCATAATCTATAGGTATTTTCACAGAATCTATTTTAAAGCTGACGTGAATATCCTTTTCCTTAAAGATCTCGAAAAAACTGATTTTTACATCGTTTAAATAACCGCCAATGTCGACGTTACTTTTATCTTCATTTTTGTATAAATGCCTATGTAACGTAGAAATAGCCTCTACTTTCGTCAAAATATTTTTAAGTTGAAAACGCTCTTGATCGGACGTTTTTTTTAATTGATCAGAAATAAGAATAATAACCAATTGCAAGTTATTATTAATACGATGATTAGCTTCACTTAATAAAAATTCGTTCTCTAGTGAAAGCGTTTGAAGCTTTTTATTACTTTTTCTTGTTCTTCTTAGAAAGTAGACAAATAATAAAACCACTATTATAGAAAAGATAAATAATACGATAGCCACATTGAGCTTTACTTTATTGGATGCCAAAGCTCTCTTTTGGTTTAAAATCTGTAAATTATTAATTTTAATCTCACTCTCTTTTGCTTCCAGAAGGTATTTTTTCTCTAGTTCGAACAGAAATTCATCATGCTCCTTTTTATAATATGTATCGGTAAGCTTAAGTCTAGTTACTAAATACTCATAAGCCTTTTCTATATTCCCTAATTTCTCATAACTATAACGAACATTATCTATAAATAAAATTTGATTAAACAGCATATTACTATCCTCTGCCAGTTTTAATGCTTGCCTTGACTCTTTTAAAGCAGTCTCAAACTGATTGTCTTTTATTAAAATTCTTGTGTAATTAACATAGGCGTCTGCTTGATGTTGCACTAAGTTATTAGCTTTTGAAAAGACTATTAATTTTTGAAGATAATCTATGGCCTTGTCGTATTGCTTATGCTCTTCATAAACACCAGAGATTTCTAGTGTAGAATAAAAGACAACATCTTTGTCATTTCCCTTCTTCCCCAATTGTAATGCTTTATCTGCATAGTATAAAGTAGAATCCGGAATCCTAAAGAATTCTGCAAAAAGAGCTGCCTTTCTACCATAAAATTTAGATAACATAGCATCATCAATTTTAGTATTTTTTAAAATTACTTCTGCTTTATCCAACTGTATAGCAGCCTGGCTATACAACGTTCTTTTTCTATAAAATTCAGCATTTTTTACATGGTATAAAAACGCGATAGCCTTATTATTACTACCCTTAATTTTTTCATAGGCTTTTAGATAAAAATTATTGGCCGTGTTAAAATCTAATTTTAATTTATAAATTTCGGCTAATCCCAAAAGCAAATAGATTTCTTGCTCTTTATCACTAGGTTGTTGTAAGTGTTGGTCGTAATATTCAATAGCTTGATCTAATTTATTTTCATAGATTAAATTTTGACCAAAATCGACAATGAGATCGCTCTGTGAAAAGGATACTTGAGATATAAAGAAGAGAATTGCAATTAAAAGATACTTCATTCTAGGTTTTCTGCTTCTTCTTTTTTGCTGCTGGGAATAACACATTATTTAAAATTAGCCGATAACCAGGCGATGTAGGATGCAAATCGAGCTCTGTTTTTGGATCGCCAACTTTATGTGTATAGTCTTCTGGATCGTGCCCCCCATAAAAGGTAAAAAATCCTTTCCCTTTTATACCGTGAATGTATTTTGCTTCCTGGTTAGTCTTGTTTTCTCCCATTACCAATACGTTTGGTTTTAATAACTCTCTCGCAAACGAGGTTGTTTGGCCCATAAAACCTTTTACTAAAGCCGTATGGTTTTGACATAACATGGTTGGAATAGGGTCCCATTTTGCAGAGAAATCCATTAATGAAAAATAATCTGTTTCTTTTGGTATAATGCGTTTACTAGTCATATCGATACTCGAAAACTCGTAAACTAAAGGGCTTCGTTCTAATATAAAATCTGTGAACGCCATTGTTTTTTGGTAATCTAACTTAGATTGGTAATTGGCTTCGCTAGGATCTCCATCGAACATAGGTTCGCAAATATCTATTCCAGCAGCCGATAAGGCAATATCAAAACTATCAGTTGCGCTGCACATGGCAAACATAAACCCACCACCAACAACATAATCTCTAATTTTTAAAGCGACATCGCGTTTAGCTTCAGACACTTTATTGTATCCCAATGATTTTGCTAAGGTTTCGGCTGCTTTTTTTTCTTCTATATACCATGACGAGCTACGGTAATTATTATAAAATTTACCATACTGACCGGTAAAATCTTCATGATGGAGATGTAACCAATCGAATAATAATAAACCATCTTCTAGTACTTCGGTGTCGTAAATGGTTTCGTAAGGAATCTCGGCATAGGTTAAAACCATAGTAACAGCATCGTCCCATGGCAATTTACCGTTTGGTGTGTAGACGGCAATTTTTGGTGCTTTTTCTAAAACTACCGCTTCCATATTTTTACTTGGACTGCTAATCGTTTCTAAAATATCTTCGGTATTGGAATTGCTTAACACTTCAAAACTAACACCCCTAATTTGGCATTCGCGTTGTATGGCCTTAGAATCTGGTAATAAAAATGAGCCACCACGATAGTTAAGCAACCATTTCACTTTTATGTTTTGGGATAACGACCAATAGGTAATACCATATGCTTTTAGGTGATTCTTTTGCGTATCGGCATCCATTGGAATTAAAATATAGGACGCAAATGCATTTGATGCGAATAGGAAAAATGCGATGTAAAAAATATATTTTTTCAAATGTTTACTCTTTTTTAAGGCACGACAGCGTAAAAACATGACGATTAAATACGTTGAATGCACGTTAGAAAGATACTTAAAAAATATGCTTTTTAATACGTTTTTACTTTTATTTCACAATTTGAAAACTACAAACTTATAGCTTACGATATTAAAGT
>JAGPVI010000131.1 GCA_018067115.1 Bizionia sp.
GCATCGAAATCTGTTAATTTGCCTTCTGTAAACGTAATTTTTCCTTTAAATCCAGGCTCTACATACTCTAAGTATTTTGCTAAATAAGGTAGAATGTGTTTATCGTTAGACGATTGTTTTACAAGCACGTCATGCCCAGAAATTAAAACCGATATAAAATCATGAAAACCAACCAACGGAATATTTCCCGCCATAATAATAGCGACTTGTTGTGGGGAAACAGCATCGAAATTATATGCTTTAAGCCATAAATCTAATGACTTAGGTGTTAAAGACTCCGCCCAACCATTTAGTGCAAAGGCAAGATTTTTTGGGGTAAACCAACCGTTGTGCTCTTTGGCGAGTTTTAATTGGTGATTAAATCCGTCGAAAAAAATATCATTATGGTCTACCGTTTCTACTTTTACCGGTTCTACCGTTGCAAACTGACTTAAAAAGGCTCCTAACTTTGTAAAAGCGTTAATTCTTTGATGTAAATTCATATAGTATTTGCTTATGAATGGTTTTGGCTTTAAATTTGTGCAAATTTAGAAAAAGAAAATGCTATGGCAATTATAATAACAGACGAATGTATAAATTGTGGTGCTTGTGAGCCAGAATGCCCTAATACTGCAATTTATGAAGGAGCTGATGACTGGCGTTATAAAGATGGAACTCAATTGGATGGAAATATTGTGTTACCAGACGGAAAAGCAGTAGACGCCGATGAAGCTCAAGAACCAATAAGTGACGAAGTGTATTACATAGTGCCCGATAAATGTACCGAATGTGTAGGATTTCATGAAGAGCCCCAATGTGCAGCGGTTTGCCCTGTAGATTGTTGTGTGCCTGATGATGAACACGTGGAAACAGAAGACGTGCTACTAGCAAAACAACGCTTTATGCACCCAGAAGACTAAAACACATTACATTATATAAAAAAATCTCAAGCTTACTACTTGAGATTTTTTTTGTTTTAATAGGTTTTATTATTCTACATCGGACATTTCGAAAACTAAGTATTCCATAATTCTATCGACGTCTGAGAAGCCTTGATCTGTATTTTCGGTATGGAAAGAGGAATAAAATACAGCGCCACTACCAACAGCAAAAGTAAAGGCTAAATCTTTGTTTGCGGTTACTTGACCAGTATTAGTATTGTAAGTTACAGGACCATTTAACCAAGATATACAGGTGTTAGAGTCGTAAGAATCTACTACTTGCCAGCTGCTTAAAAACTCATTAATTTCTATATTATCGTCAATGGTAATACCAAAATTTAATAATAACCACGCGTTTAAGTCACCACTTAAAATGGTTGCGTTTGTGGTTATCGATATTCCGCTTTTCTCAGGATCTAAAAAGGTTAAATAGTCTGCTCCAGAATTTGTAATACTATCTAAGTAACCAGATGCCCAATCTGTAGCATATAGAAAGCCACCATTAGTTACATAGTTTAAAAGGTTTACATCATCAGATTCAAAACTTTCATTTAGTCCACAGTTAAGAAAAATGATATCGTAAGTCGCTAAAAGAGCAGGATCGCTTATTAAGTCGCTAAAATCGAAAGCCACATTAGGGCTTAGTTGTGTGTTTAGAACTGTATTTTTATTTTGGGATAACGCGTGGCTAGCGTGTTTTGGAGTCGATTGATAGGGAATTCTGTTAGTATTTACACCTTCAATAATATCAAATAACGGCTCGCCCGTAATTGGGTTTACCAAACCGATATCGTAGAGCACATTTTCAATATTGTCGTAATTACCGGTTACAACTCCAATTTTTGGTAAAATATCTAATTTGTAATTGTCTAAAGTCGCATCGGTGGTTACTGTAATCTCTTGTTGGGTAGAAAATAAACCTTTAGAAAGCACTAGTTTATAAGAACCTTCAGGTAAGGAGATCGTGTATTCCCCTTTATTATTGGTTGCTGTATTTCCTGTAAGTGTAGCACCCTTAAAAGCTTCAACTTTAGCGTTAGAAATAGGATCGAGGTTGTTGGGAGCAAATAGTTTTCCGGAAATATTAATTTGATTGGGTTGGAGTTGAGTGTCTTCAGATTCAGAACACGAAAAAAATAGAAATACCGATAAGCAACTTAGTAAAAATGGTTTCATAAAAATTGGTTTAATG
Organism: Bizionia sp.; assembly: GCA_018067115.1. Lineage (GTDB taxonomy): Bacteria > Bacteroidota > Bacteroidia > Flavobacteriales > Flavobacteriaceae > Bizionia. The sequence continues at coordinate 2,113 of JAGPVI010000131.1, forward strand.
GTTAATAGTCTTAAAAATGAAAACTTAGTTTATATATAAGTTTCATTTTATATAAAACAATTAGAGTTCATTTTCTCCTACCAATTTAATTAAAAAACTTAAAATATTGAGGGTTAGTAATTTAATGATTTCATTTTTTAGATTTTCAAATAGTAATTAATAGTATATTTGCGCCACAATAAATTATAATATGAAAGCAGGAATTGTAGGATTACCAAACGTAGGAAAATCGACTTTATTTAATTGTTTATCTAACGCGAAAGCACAGAGTGCAAATTTTCCGTTTTGTACCATAGAGCCTAATATTGGAGTTGTAAATGTTCCAGATACGAGATTAGAAAAATTAGAGAGCTTAGTAAACCCAGAACGTGTGTTACCAGCTACTGTAGAAATAGTAGATATTGCAGGTTTAGTAAAAGGCGCAAGTAAAGGTGAAGGTTTAGGAAATCAGTTTTTGGCAAATATTAGAGAAACCGATGCTATTTTACACGTATTACGTTGTTTTGATAACGACAATATTGTACATGTGGATGGTAACGTAAACCCTATTAGAGATAAGGAAACTATAGATATCGAATTACAACTTAAAGATTTAGATACTGTAGATAAAAAGCTTGATAAAGTTAAGAGAGCAGCAAAAACAGGAAATAAAGAAGCGCAAAAAGAAGAATCTGTTTTATTAAAAATAAAAGCAGGTTTAGAAGCAGGGATTTCTGTTCGCGCTTTAGAATTTACTGAAGATGAATATAACGATTACGTTAAACCATCTCAATTAATTACAGATAAGCCTGTGTTATATGTTTGTAATGTGGACGAAGGATCGGCAGTTTCTGGAAATGCTTATGTAGAGCTAGTTAAAGAAGCCGTTAAAGATGAAAACGCTGAAGTTATAGTGCTTGCAGTAGGAACAGAAGCAGATATTAATGAGTTGGATGATTATGAAGAACGCCAGATGTTTTTATCAGATATTGGTTTAGACGAAGCAGGATCGGCAAAACTAATACGTTCTGCTTACAAATTATTAAACCTACAAACGTACTTTACAGCGGGTGTAAAAGAAGTTCGCGCTTGGACTATTGATGTTGGAGCATCGGCACCACAAGCAGCAGGAGTGATCCATACAGATTTCGAAAAAGGATTTATTCGCGCAGAGGTAATCGCTTACGACGATTACGTAACATACGGTAGCGAAGCAAAAACAAAAGAAGCAGGAAAAATGCGTGTAGAAGGGAAGTCGTACATCGTTAAAGATGGTGATGTAATGCACTTTTTATTCAACGTGTAAGTTTATACCATACAGTTTTAAAAAAGGCCAATATCTCTCGATATTGGCCTTTTTTGTTTTAGTTTACTTGTAATGCCTATCGTAACATAGAAAAATAAGAAAATCTTAATTGTAAAAAGAGCTTTATCTAAATTAGAATGGAATGAAAAAGTTGTTATGCTTATAGAAAAATGAAATACTCAGGGGCTTCGGGTATTTATTTCAGGTAATAATACTGTTAAAAAAAGTATACGTTTGTTAATTACTTTGTGACTATAGAGTTTCATTTTTTCAACGGTTATAGTATATTAGCAGTCGATCTAAACTTTCTCTTAAACACTATGTCTGAACAAACTAAATATACCGAAGATAATATACGCTCATTAGATTGGAAGGAACATATCCGTATGCGTCCAGGAATGTATATTGGTAAATTAGGAGATGGATCGTCTCCAGACGATGGTATTTACATTTTACTTAAGGAGGTGCTCGATAACTCTATCGATGAGTTTGTTATGGGCGCCGGTAAAACCATAGATATTTCTGTTCAAGGCAGCAAGGTTATTGTTCGCGATTATGGTCGTGGAATTCCTTTGGGGAAAGTGGTAGATGTGGTATCGAAAATGAATACCGGAGGGAAATACGATTCTAAAGCCTTTAAAAAATCGGTAGGTTTAAACGGGGTCGGTACCAAAGCCGTAAATGCCTTGTCTTCTTACTTTAGAGTAGAGTCGTCTCGAGATGGAAAAAGTGCTTCGGCAGATTTTGAACAAGGGAATTTAACTAATGAAGAATTTCTTGAAGAAACGACGCGTAGAAAAGGAACGAAAGTGTCTTTTGTTCCCGATGAAGTGATATTCAAAAATTACAAATACCGTAGTGAGTATGTCGTTAAAATGCTTAAAAACTATGTGTACCTTAATCCTGGGTTAACCATTATTTTTAACGGAGAAAAGTACTTTAGCGAAAACGGATTAAAAGATCTTTTAGCCGAAAACATAAATGACACCGATTTATTGTATCCAATTATTCATCTTCGTGGTGATGATATCGAGGTAGCACTTACTCACAGTAAAACACAATATAGCGAACAATACCACTCGTTTGTAAACGGGCAAAATACAACTCAGGGTGGAACGCACTTATCAGCTTTTAGAGAAGCATTAGTAAAAACAATCCGAGAATATTATGGAAAGAACTATGAAGCATCAGATGTTAGAAAATCTGTAGTTTCTGCCATTGCTATAAAAGTGATGGAACCAATATTCGAGAGTCAGACAAAAACAA
>JAGPVI010000133.1 GCA_018067115.1 Bizionia sp.
CGCTCTTTATTTACTAAATATTTAGTGCTTAATTACTTTGATTTAACCAAGCATTCATCATCCAAAGTGTTTTCTCTTGCTCTGTAATAAAATCACTCATCATAGAGTTCGTTCCTTCGTCATTTGCATCGCCCGCTTTATTTAAAATTGAACGTTCTATTTTTAACAATTCGGTTAATGACTCTACAATCAATTCTACCGCTTTATCATCTTTAGAAATATTTTTTCCTACAGGAACTTTTGCAGCTTTCGTATAATCATCGAATGTGTGCAACGGTGTTTCTTCTAAAGTTAAAATACGTTCTGCTATCTCATCAACTTTAAGATTGGCATCGGTATATAACTCTTCAAATTTAACATGTAAATCAAAGAAGTTTTTTCCTTTAATATTCCAATGAATACCTCTTAAGTTTTGATAATATAATTGAAAGTTAGCTAAGAGCTTATTTAAATCGCCCGCTATTTCCTTCGTTTTTTTGCTATCTAATCCTAAACTGTTTAATGCCATAATATTCTATTTTAATGATTTTTAATTCTATTGTAAATTTAAGGATTAAATAACTGTTAATTATGATAAGATTTATCGATAGTTTTTATATTTTTATAGTCTAAAACTATTCTAAAAATGACAATTACACAACTCTCTTACGTCTTGGCAGTTGCAGAAGAACAGAATTTTACTAAAGCTGCAAAAAAATGTTATGTCACACAACCCACATTGAGTATGCAAATTCAAAAGTTGGAAGATGAGTTAGACATTTTAATTTTTGATCGCGGTAAAAAACCAATCGAGTTAACAGAGGTCGGTAAAAAAATTGTACATCAAGCGCGGAATATTGTAAACGAATCTTTTAGAATACAAGATATTGTCGATCAACAAAAAGGGTTTATTGGTGGCGAATTTCGTCTAGGAGTTATTCCAACCGTTATGCCAACACTGCTTCCTATGTTTTTAAAAACGTTTTTAAAAAAGCATTCTAAAGTAAAATTAATTATTGAAGAGCTTACTACCGAAGAGATCATAATCCGTATTAACGAAGGGCATCTAGACGCCGCTATTGCAGCAACTCCTTTAGAGAACGACACTATTAAAGAGCGCGTTTTATACTATGAACCCTTTACAGCGTACATACCAAAAAACCATCGTTTAAGTGTTAAGAAAAAAATCGATACATCAGACCTAGATATTGACGATATGCTGTTATTAGAAGACGGGCACTGTTTTAGAGACGGTGTAATTAACTTATGTAAAGCATTGAAGACACAAAACGACTCTACTTTTCAACTAGAAAGTGGTAGTATAGAAACCTTAATAAAACTTTCTGATGAAGGTTTGGGTATGACCTTACTCCCCTATTTACACACTCTAGATTTGAATGAAGAAGGCAAACAAAATTTGCACCTGTTTAACGATCCTTCTCCCGCTAGAGAAGTGAGTTTAATTTATCATAAGAGTGAATTAAAAATGCAAATCATTGAAGCCCTACAGGATGTAATTTCTGGAATTATAAGAGGAGCGATCGCTTTTCAGAACGTAAAAATTGTAAGTCCATTATCCAAATAAAAAAAACCGACTCTTAGTACGCTATCCAAATAGTATTTCACTTTTTTAAAAGCAGTCTAAGAGTCGGTTTAATTCTATTTATTAATCGCTTTTAAAGGGCGTACTGTAAACCTAAAGTAATCGTTTCTTTAGTTTGTAATTGTGAGCCATTAACGTTTTGATATACAGGAATTGCATATTCAAAACCTAAACGCAAATCTTTAAACGCCCCAGAGGGTACATATAGATTAAAACCGACACCAGAATTAATAAAACGACCTCCAGAATTATAGGTATCTGCAGTAATTATCATCCCAGGGTGTAAAGTGGGATTTGCCCCCTTAATTTGCTCAACCGCGAGACCTTCTACTCGTGCAGAAAAACTCATCCAATTAGCTGCTTTTACCGCGAACCAATTATTTAAGCTATACCTGTTTCCTAAGGTATAATTATTACTATTTTCTCCTAAACGAATAACGCCATTAACCTGAGAACCAAAAGATACGACCTCACTTTGAATTAAAAATGTTAGACCTAGTTCGGCATCAAAAGTACCGCTTCCTATTTGCATTCCATAAGGCAAAATAACCTCTTGGCCTACGGACGCTGCAGTAACATCTTTATTATCTATTGCTCCTGTTGGCAAGGAAACTCCTAATTTACCGTGTAATTGTTTTTTATTAGCGTTAAAAAACTGGTACAACATCGCTAGTTTGGCATCTCCAAAACCAGCCGATTTTGTTGTAAACTTACCGCCCATAGCCGTTAAATGATCCATTTCCGTAGTCATATAATTTGCCATTACCGATAAAGTAATACGATTACTTGGCGCATACATTACTCCTAGCATAGACATATTCATTGGCATTTTTACAGGCGCTACCATATAATTACCGCCGTTTGGCTTTAATAAATGTGAAGGCGAACTGGTATGTCTCCCGCTATTTATATTTTCCATTGCCATAGACATAAACCTGTAAGAAAACATCAGTTCTCCTTTACTATGCGTATGATCGGCCATTACAGAAATTGGAGCGTGTCCATCAGGCCTTCCGCCTTTCCATTTTTCATTATTAATGTTTAAAGTAGCATTCTGTGCGCTTAATAAACTTGTAGCCACAAAAAGAATGGTTGTAATATAATTTCTCATTGTAATTTAATTTCCTGAAGTATTATGAATTGCTTCAATATACTTTGCGTTATTGAAGATTTTTAATTTGGATTTAACACGCTTACACCACTCAAAAAACCGATTTAAAAATCGTCTCCCACATCGAGTTGTAACATAGAAATAGAATGCCGACCTCCCCCTAAACACCTACAAACACATTAGTAGATGACGACTATTATTAAGGGTATCTACACACCTACCCCACCACAACAAAGACCACAAAAACTGAGGTCACCACGTGAGTACGGATGATAATTAATAATTTTTTTCGATTACAATATTTTACGGTGTAAACTACTTAAGCTGAAGTAGTGCTTAAGCGATTGGAGGTTTAAAATGACTATAGACAAAGGTGAAGTTATAATTTTGTGTCTGCGATAAAACTAATTCCTTTTTATAAAAATAGTGACTTGTTTCAAATTTTACCAAAGGATAAGTGCTATAATAAACAGGAAAGAAAGATTCGGCAATGTTTATAATCGCGTCGCCTCCTGTTTGGGTGTCACTTGCTGGGGATAATTGTTTTGCTAAATGACATTTACCATGACACTCTAATTGTGCTATTTCTTTATTAACGCAATACGTTTTTATAATATAGTCTATATTTAGCTCAAAATAAGCTACATAACCAATAGTATACATCGGTCTGAAAGCGAACGTTAGAAATAGTACTATGCAAAACAGGTTTTTCAGTGTCTTATTTATTTTTGCAAATATACGCTTACGTGGCGA
>JAGPVI010000148.1 GCA_018067115.1 Bizionia sp.
ACCAAGTGCAGTGGGATTTCTCTCAAAAATACTCCGCTAAACTTTTAATTATCTGTGGGCTTACACTCACTATAATCTCTTTTACGGGCTTACTTATTAAATTACCCAGTATCACCGAAGGCATCCTAAGCGCTGTTTTAATTATAGGAGCGATAGTTGTGGTACTTGTAAAAACAGAAAAAGCTATCAAATCTAAATTTGACAGCTAGTTTCTTTTTTTTATAAACTCTTTATTATTCTAAAACAAACTCTAACGGTTGTCCTGTGGCAGCACTAGGAAAGTTTATACCTAATAGCGCAGATAATGTTGGCGCTATATCTGTAATGACTGTTTTCTTTAAAGTACTCCCCTTTTTTATTCCGTTTCCATAAAATAAAAGTGGCACGTGGGTGTCGTAGTTTAAAGCAGATCCGTGTGTCGATCCGGTTTTGCTATAACTAATTACCGCAGGATCGAATACAAAAATAACATCTCCAGAACGTTTTTGGTTGTATCCATTTTGAATTAGCTCTTCTATTCCTGTAGTGTAAGATGCATTTTGCATTGCCTTTGTCGTGTATGCCTTATCGATATTCTCGTAGTGAATAATTTCGTTGACGAGTATTTCTTGTACTGTAGCTAAATCTAATCCTAATTCGTTAATACGTTTATGGTTTAAAAACAATTGATTGTTACTTATGTTTTCGATTAAACCTGAAGCCGAGAAACGGGTCTCCATAAAATCTTTAACTTTCGTTCTAAAAGCCTTATTATCGAAATATCCTGAAGGTATTTTCATACTCTGTAAATAAGCTGGAACATTTACAGCCGCGTGATCGGCGGTTAAGAATACCGTGTAATTACCTTTACCAACTTTTTCGTCGAATGCATTTAGTAATCGCTCAATATCTTGATCTAAACGCAGGTAGGTATCTTGTACTTCTTTTGAGTTGACACCAAAATTATGACCAATATAATCGGGGCTAGAAAAACTAATGGTAAACACATCGGTAATTTCATCTTGACCTAAAGCTTCTCCTTCCAGGGCTGCAATAGCAAAATCTGTTAAAATACTATTCCCGTAGGGTGTATTTTTTAATATTTCGAAACCTCCATTTTCTACACTTAAAGCTTTTAAATCGTAAGGAAATGTTGCGCTTTCTTTACCTGTAAAACCGCCTTCAAATGTATTTAAATCGGCACCACTTTCCGTATATGTACTAATATCGTATAATGTATTCCACACTTTTAAATAGCTTTCGTTTTTCCCTGAGGCATTAAATTGAGATACCCAGTTTGGCATAGTATCCATATAAAAACTACTCGTTACAAAAGCCCCCTCATTATCACCTACAAACCAATAGGCTGCATTGGCAGAATGACCAGCAGGTAAAATTGCTCCACGATCTTTAATAGAAATACCTATAGTCTTTCCTTTAGATTGCGTAAACAACCTATTCTCGTCGCCAATAGTAGTTGTTTTCATTCTATGCGGTGACATTTTTCCAGCATCGGATAGTGTTCCTATAGAATTAACCAATGTATCGCCAGCACAATATACACGCGCCCCTTCATGTTTGTCATACCAATAATTAGCTATTATGCCATGGTATTTTGGCGTTGTACCCGTATAAATTGACGCGTGACCAGGCCCCGTGTATGTTGGCACATAATTGTAGTGGTTATTCTTACAATTAAAGCCATCATTAATCATACGTTTAAAGCCGCCATCTGTAAACTTATCGTTAAAACGTGTTAAATAATCGTAACGCATTTGGTCAACAACAATTCCAACAACGAGTCTCGGTTTATTAGCTGTAGATTCAGATTTGCTTATTAAAGCCGTTTGGTTCACTTGGCTTTGGGCACGACACCCAAAAAGTGATGCTATTAAAAATAGACTGACAAAAATTCTCATAGTAATCATATTTGTTAAGAGTCTCCAAAAATACAGCTTTTACCACATCTTAATTTAAAATTATCGTTAAATACGGCCAATAATTTTATACTTTAGCCGTATATATTTTTCTATGCAGTACCTACATAATATTGGAACTTATTTTTTAATGATCGCGGAGATGTTTCGCAAACCGACCAAGTGGTCTGTAATGAAGCAACTGATTTTAAAAGATATAGATGACTTAGTTATTGGCTCTATTGGTATCGTAGCTTTTATTTCATTTTTTGTTGGCGGCGTTGTTACCATACAGACAGCCTTAAATATGGACAATCCGCTTATACCAAGATCTTTAGTAGGCTTCGCAACTAGACAGTCGGTGATATTAGAATTTGCACCTACTTTTATCTCAGTTATTATGGCAGGAAAAGTAGGCTCTTTTATAACTTCAAGTATTGGTACTATGCGTGTTACCGAGCAAATTGATGCCTTAGAAGTTATGGGAATAAACTCTTTAAACTATTTAGTATTCCCTAAATTTATAGCACTTACACTCTACCCTTTCGTTATTTCTATCGCAATGTTTTTAGGAATTGTTGGTGGACTAGCCGCTTGTGTTTTTGGAGGTTACGCTAGTATAGATGATTATATTACAGGTTTACAAGAAGACTTTATACCGTTTCATTTGGTATATGCCTTTTTAAAGACCTTATTATTTGCGTTTGTTTTGGCCACCGTGCCTTCATATCATGGCTACTATATGAAAGGTGGTGCACTAGAAGTTGGTAAAGCTAGTACCACGTCTTTTGTTTGGACCAGTGTTGTAATTATTCTTTTAAACTATATACTAACCCAAATGTTATTAAGCTAATGATAGAAGTTACTAATTTAGAAAAGTCGTTTGGAGATGCTCATATTTTAAAAGGTATTAGTACCACATTCGATAAAGGAAAAACAAATCTAATTATTGGGCAAAGTGGTTCTGGAAAAACAGTGTTTCTAAAATGTCTTCTCGGCCTTTTTGATTATGAAAAAGGGAAAATAGCTTACGAAGGACAAGTATTTGCTGAATTATCTGAAGCCGAAAAAAGAAATATGCGCGCTAAAATAGGTATGGTATTTCAAGGTAGTGCTTTGTTTGATTCTATGACAATTGAAGAAAATGTAATGTTTCCTCTTCAAATGTTTACAAAACAAAGTAAAAGCGAAATGCAAGACCGTGCAAACTTTGTTTTAAACAGAGTAAAATTAAAGGACGCCAATAAAAAAATGCCTAGTGAAGCTTCTGGGGGAATGCAAAAACGTGTGGCTATTGCTCGCGCTATCGTAAACAACCCTAAGTACTTATTTTGCGATGAACCCAACTCTGGATTAGATCCAAAAACGGCGATAGTAATAGATAACTTAATTAAAGAAATTACTGAAGAATACGATATTACAACCGTAATTAACACTCACGATATGAACTCGGTAATGGAAATTGGTGATAAAATAGTCTTTTTAAAAGATGGTCTTAAAGCTTGGGAAGGCTCTAAAGATAATATTTTTCAAACCGATAATGAAGTCGTTACAGACTTTGTCTACTCGTCTAACTTATTTAAAAAAGTGAGACGCATGTATATTGAAGATAATACATAAAAAAAATCTCAGACAACACTAATCTGAGATTTTTAAATTTGAGTTCTTTATAACTTATGGCTCTTATTAACTTTTAAAAGTAAGACGCCCAGTACTATTTTACCTTAAATGCTTCTTTACTAGTATAGAATCTGTTTTAACCGTATTCTTCAACCATACTTTTAACTCCTTTTCTTTAGTTCGTTTTTCAGAATCACTTATTTTTTTACTCCATTCAACATCAATAACAGAAACGGTATCAATTTTTATAAAATCTTTTGTTTCTAACATTTTAGAATAACCAAAGTATTCCAAATCTCTAAACTTAATTTTAGCATCTTTAGCCAACGTTGTGAAGGATATACTCCCTAGAGGATTGACTTTTTTCTCTAATTGAATATTCAAATTCTTAACAGTTTCTTGAAGTCCTTCTATCTCTGTTTGAAGTCCATGAATTACATTATCTTTTCTATCCAAATCCGCGTAAGCACGGTCTAAAGACTCTGACATGCGGTCTATATTTTTTGTTTTATTATTGTTAATAATTAATTTGAAATTTTTAATATTGTTATAATCCGATCCGTTTTTTAATTCGTTTCGTAAAGCTGTAACAATGGCATCACTCATTTCTCCATTAAAATAAAGGCTGATTTTTTTCTCATCAATTTCTAACTTCTTACGCTGCAACCATAAATCGTCGTTTGTTTCAATTTCATTTTCTATGAAATTTTTATAAGACATTTCGTATTTACTTTCTTGCAATACTGTATAAAATGATATTGCTGCAGGAATCATTACAATTATAGCAACTACTGAAGCTATTTGAGAAATACGTTTTCTTTTTGCCGAGTTCGCGTATTTCAGCATTGGAAAACGTAAAATTTTCAGTACTAAAAAAGTCGCTAAGGCAATAAATATCGTATTGATACTAAAGAGATACATAGCACCACTAAAATAACTCCAATTGCCTTTTGCCAAACCATATCCCGCTGTACATAACGGAGGCATTAAGGCTGTAGCAATAGCTACACCAAATATAACGGAAGCGATAGTTCCTTTTTTGGTACGTGCAATAATTAAAGCTAAACCACCAAAAAAAGCAATTAAAACATCTCGAATATCTGGTCGTGTTCGTCCTAAAAGTTCAGAAGTGTCTTCACTTAAAGGGAAGAACTCGAAAAATAAATACGCTGTTAGCAAGCTCAAAATAAGCATTATTGCCAAGTTTATTAGCGAACGTTTTAAAGTATCAATATCGTTAATAGCAATAGATAAGCCTATTCCTAAAATAGGCCCCATTAATGGAGATATTAACATGGCACCAATTACAACAGCTGTAGAATTAGCATTTAAACCAATGGAAGCGACAAAAATAGAACATATTAAAATCCAAGCTGTTGCGCCCTTAAAAGGAATATCTGCTTTTATAGCTGCAATAGTTGCATCGCGATCGGTATCACTTCTAAAATCTAAAAGCTCGACTAGAAAATTTTTAATACTCTCGAAAAGACCTTTAGCTTCTTCTTTAACTGTACCTTTTCCTTGGCCAATAGCTTTGCCCTCTGTATTAGGTTCTGTTTTAGACCCTTCATTTGTTTCTGAGTTTGCTTCAGGTCCCTTTTTTTCTTCTTCAGAAAAATTAAATTTATTTTCTTCGCTCATATATTAGCCTAAATGTTCACCAAAATTCTCTTTTACCTTATTCAAAACAACTTTAATGTCTTGCTCTTTTTCTTTAGGAAAGATAAGTAAAACTTCTTTTTTATCTACAATGATATAATCGTTTAAACCGTCGACAATAACCACCTTATCGGTTTCTGTTCTAATCATATTACCTGTGCTATTTTCGACTAGCGTTTTAGCATTTACAACGGCATTATTATTAGTGTCTTTTGGCAATTTATCGTATAAACTTCCCCAAGTACCTAAATCGTTCCAATCGAACGCTGCCGGTAGCACAAACACATTATTCGATTTTTCCATTATGGCATAATCGACAGATATATTTTCTGCTTTAGGGTAGTTTTCTTCAATAAAAGCGGTTTCTTTTTCAGTATTATAAAGTGGCTGACCAGATTTAAAAAGGGCGAATAAATCTGATTGATTTTCTTCGAATGCTTTTAAAACATTCTTTACACCCCACATAAAAATACCAGCATTCCAGACAAAATTACCTTTAGCAATAAACTCTTTGGCCGTGTTATAATCTGGCTTTTCGCGAAACTGCTTAACCGGTTTAATAGCATCTGTGTTCTCTTTATCGAATTCAATATAACCGTAGCCCGTATTAGGAAACGTAGGCTTAATTCCTAAAGTCATAAGCGCATCATTCTCTTGGCAATATTGGAAGGCCTCTTTTACATTGTTTGTAAAAGCTGTTTCATCTTCGATCCAATGATCACTAGGCGCAACAATAACCACCGCATTGGGGTTAATTTTTTCAATTTTTAACGATGCATATAAAATACAAGGCGCGGTATTTCGCATTGCAGGCTCCAATACAACTTGCTCTTTAGAAACTTCTGGCAATTGCTCTAATACCAGATCGTTATAACACTCATTGGTTAAAATAAAGATGTTTTCTTTGGGAATAAGTTGCGATAAACGACTAAATGTTTTCTGAATTAATGTTTCGCCCGTTCCTAGCATATCGTGAAATTGCTTTGGAAACTCTTGAGTGCTCACTGGCCAAAATCGAGATCCGACCCCACCAGCCATTAAAATAGCGTAATAATTTTTATTCATATATATAATTTCTTTGTAAGAGAAATAGTTCTAATTCTATTTTAATTAAGCTGAAACTATCACCTCAACTTCTGCATTCGGGTTGAAAAGATACACTTTTCCCGACTTAACTTCAACACATTCATAACGTTTTATGCGTTTGCCGCCTTTTTTAAACACTCTACCATTGTATAATTTAAAGGTGCTACCTGCGGGAACTTCAAACACATAAGTTTTATCGTTAGGCGCATCGTATTGTTTAAGCGCATAAGCCAAAGCAATATCGGTATCGCTACTGGCCTTTGGATTCTTAAAATGCTTAGCCAACAAAGGTAATAAGCCTAAAGGAAAAACATCTGGATTTAATAATGGCAACATTAAATGCTGAAACGAATGTTTCCACTCCAAACCGTGAGGTTTTATAAATTTACCATAACGCTTATAGGCATCGTAATGTGCGATTTCATGAATTAAGGTAATTAAAAACCGGTAGCTATTTAAATTACTGTTTATCGTTATTTGATGCTTTCCGTTTGGCAACTTTCTGTAATCACCATGGCGTGTTTTACGTTCTTTTTTGACTAAAACACTTAAACCATCTTCTTCTAAAAGCTGTAACACTTGCGCGTGTGCTTGTTTAGGAATGTGATTTAAAATAGTGTCTTGCATTGCTAGTATTTACGAGTTTCATTAATTAAGCATAACGCTCTTTAAAACATAAAAAATCGTGTACTGTTGTTAATAAACATAATACACGATTTTAATATTAGTATTAAGCCTATGTACATTTTTTAGGTTCTACATACGTTCTGGAACGCTGATCCCTAATAAATTGAAGGCATTTTTTATAGTATGCGCTACCATATTCGATAATTGTACTCTAAACACTTGAGATTGCTCGTCGTCGTTACCTAAAACAATAGGCACATTTTGATAAAACGAGTTAAAATCTTTTACTAAATCGTAAGTATAATTAGCTAATAATGCAGGACTGTGTTGAGATGCCGCATTCTGTATCACTTCTGGAAACCCCTGTAATTGTTTTAGTAATGCTTTTTCTTTTTCGTGTAATGGAAAAGCTAAATCTGTAGCAACCCCTTTAACTTCTAAATTCGCTTTTCTTAAAATAGACTGAATTCTAGCATAGGTATACTGAATAAAAGGCCCTGTATTCCCTTGAAAATCTATAGATTCTTTAGGATCGAATAAAATTCTCTTTTTAGGATCTACTTTTAAGATGTAATATTTTAAAGCCCCTAAACCAATAGTGCTATATAAGTCGTTTTTTTCGTTTTGAGAATAGCCTTCTAACTTACCTAATTCTTCAGAAATTTCTTTAGCAGTAGTAGCCATTTCAGAAACTAGATCGTCAGCATCGACAACTGTACCTTCTCTACTTTTCATTTTTCCAGAAGGTAAATCTACCATTCCATAACTTAAATGGAATAAGTTTTTAGCCCATTCGAAACCTAATTTTTTAAGGATTAAAAACAATACTGAAAAGTGATAATCCTGTTCGTTACCAACGGTATACACCATACCGCCAACATCTGGATAATCTTTAATACGTTGTATTGCCGTACCAATATCTTGGGTCATATATACCGCTGTACCATCGCTACGTAAAACGATTTTTTCGTCTAGTCCATCTTCGGTTAAATCACACCATACAGAACCGTCCTCTTTTCTATAGAACACGCCAGTTTTTAAACCTTGATCTACAAATTCTTTTCCTAATAGATACGTTTCACTTTCATAATACAAGCAATCGAAATCGACTCCTAGGTTTTTATAGGTTACATCGAACCCCTTATAAACCCATTGGTTCATCGTTTCCCAAAGTTTTACCGTTTCTTCATCTCCAGCTTCCCAATCTAAGAGCATTTGTTGTGCTTCAATTAAAATAGGAGCTTCTTTTTTTGCTTCGTCTTCAGTCTTTCCTTCGGCTTTTAAGGCTTCAATCTCTTTTTTATATTCTTGATCGAACTTCACGTAGTAATTACCTACTAGCTTGTCACCTTTTAATCCCGTAGATTCTGGTGTTTCATTATTACCATAACGTTTCCAGGCTAACATACTTTTACAAATATGAATACCACGATCGTTTATAACTTGTGTTTTGTAGACTTTTTTACCCGATGCTTTTATAATTTCGGAAACGCTATAACCCAATAAGTTATTTCTAACATGGCCTAAGTGTAATGGTTTGTTGGTATTTGGTGAAGAATACTCTACCATAACCGCTTTATCTTCTGCTGAAGGTGATACAAACCCAAAAGTACTATTGTCTTTCACCTCATTAAAAAATGAAATATAATAACTGTCTTCTATTTCTAGATTTAAAAAGCCTTTAACAACATTAAATGCTTTTACTTCTTCAACATTGTCTACCAAATAAGCACCTATTGCCTCACCAATTTGCACAGGATTACCTTTTACTACCCGCAACATAGGAAATACAACTATAGTAATATCTCCCGCAAACTCCTTACGAGTCGCTTGAAATTCTACTGTTTCTAAGTTTGCTTGATACAGTTTTTGTACCGCATTTTGTACTTGTTTTGATACTGTTGCTTGAAGGCTCATTTGTAACGTTTTTTAGACTTGCAAAGATACT
>JAGPVI010000332.1 GCA_018067115.1 Bizionia sp.
TCTTTAACTTCCGAAACAAAAAGTAGTGCTGGCGATAAACACGAAACGGGCAGAGCAATGCTTCAATTAGAGCGTGAAAAGGCGGGACAGCAGTTGGCCGAAATTCAGAAGCTGCAAGAACATCTTTCAAAAATTGATTCAAAAACTAAAAGTCAAACCATTCGTTTAGGTAGCGTTGTATACACATCGAATGCGAATTATTATATTGCGATTAGTGCCGGTGTTTTAGAAGTGAATAACATTATGTTTTACGCCATTTCACCAAGTACGCCCATTGGGCAACTATTAATGAGTAAAACTGTAGGAGATAGTATTGTATTTAGGGATGTAAAAAGTAATATTACTAGGGTTTTATAATCTGTAAACACACAGAATCGCCAGTTTTTAAAGCTAACGGATGCTCGAAAAGCAAAGTGTTTCCGTTTAGGTTGGCTTCATGTAAATAATAAGAACCTTTAAAATAACTGTTGGTAATAATTGCTTTAAGATTAGAGTGGGGCACCACTTGTAATTGATGTGCGTAAACAAAGTCTTCGTCTATAATGCTAAACTCACTAAAAAAGGAAGCTACTAAAGCTGTTTCTGGTAGTTTATATAAATGTTCTGGAGTATTATTCGCAATAATCTTTGCATCGTTTAATACTAAAATTCTATCGGCAAAACCTAAAACATCTTCTTTGTCATGTGTTGCCACTATACAGGTAATGTTTTGTTTCTTTAAATATTTAAAAACACGACGTCTTAGAGATTGTTTTTTAAAATTGTCAATATGACTAAAAGGCTCGTCTAATAATATAATTTCTGGTGCTTTGGCTAATGCTCGTGCTAATGCCACACGCTGTTTTTGTCCGCCACTTAATAATTTCACTTTGGTTTTTGCGAATGCGGTTAATTCTACAACTTCTAAAAGCTCTGCAGTTCGCTCTTTTTTTTCTTCAGGAAAGAAATTAGATAAGAATTTCCCTATGTTTTCCTCAACCGAAATAAAAGGCATAAGCTCGAACTCTTGAGCAACATATTTCATAAAGTCGTAACCCACAACTAAATTATATTTTGGTCCCAGAATTGCTTCATCTTTCCAAAATAGATTTCCGTCATTTAAATCGTACTCGCCGTAAATTAACTTTAAAAGAGTGCTTTTTCCAGAGCCACTTTCTCCAATAACCGCAATATAATCGCCAGGTTGCGCTGTAAATGAAATGTCTGTTAACACCGGGTGTTTTGTATAGCCAAAAGAGAGGTCTTGTACGTGTAGCATTGTAATAATTTAAACGTAAAAATAAGCATAAAAAAACCGCTTGAAAAACAAGCGGTTTAGTAATTTATAAAAAAGGAAACTTAGTGTTTCGTATTCTCTTTCTGTGCAATTGGTAAAGTTTCGTAACCCATATTAAAAAGTGTAAAACCGTAAATGTCTGCCCATTCTTGAATTTGCATACTTACAGGTTTTCCAGCGCCGTGACCAGCATTTACATCAATTCTAATTAACCTTGGATTGTTTCCAAATTGCTTCGCTTGTAATTCGGCAGCGAATTTAAAACTATGTGCAGGAACTACACGGTCATCATGATCTCCTGTTAATACCATAGTTGCTGGGTATTCTACATTTTCTTTAACGTTGTGAACTGGAGAGTACGCTAATAAATACTCGAACATTTCTTTATTGTCTTCAGCCGTTCCATAATCGTAAGCCCAACCTGCACCTGCAGTAAATGTATGGTAACGTAACATATCTAAAACACCAACACCTGGTAGCGCCACAGCCATTAAATCTGGTCTTTGTGTCATTGTCGCACCAACTAATAAACCGCCATTAGAACGTCCTGAAATAGCTAAGCGATTAGAACTTGTATACTTATTATCGATTAGGTATTCTGCAGCAGCGATAAAATCATCGAACACATTTTGCTTTTGCAATTGCGTTCCTGCTTTGTGCCATTCTTTACCATATTCTCCACCACCACGTAGGTTAGCAACAGCATACACGCCACCTTGTTCTAACCAAACGGCATTTGTAATGCTAAAACTAGGCTGTAAGCTAATGTTAAAACCACCATAACCGTATAACATTGTTGGGTTTGTACCATCCAATTTAAGGCCTTTTTTATAGGTTAAAATCATTGGTATTTTGGTGCCATCTTTTGATGTGTAAAACACTTGCTTAGACTCGAAGTCTTCACTTTTAAAATCGATTGATGGTTTCCAATATTCTACAGACTCGCCGCTTTCCACGTTAAATTTATAAATACTTCCTGGAGTGTTGTAATTTGTAAAAGAGTAGTATAATTCTTTTTCTTCTTTATCTCCACTAATCGAGCCTACGGTACCAATTCCTGGTAAGTTTACCTCGCGAATTAGTTTACCATCGTAGTCGTATTGCGATACTTTAGACACCGCGTCTACCATATATTCAGCGAAGAAATTATGACCTCCTTTAGAGATTGATAATACGTTTTTAGTTTCAGGAATGAAATCTTTCCAGTTTTCTACTGCAGGGTTTTTAGCGTCTACAGTTACTATTTTTCCGTTTGGAGCGTTTAAATTTGTATATAAATAGAGTTTGCTACCTACGTTTTCAACAAGACGAGTATCAGAATCTGTATTATTAATTATTGGTGTTAAAGGTGCATCGAGTTTACTTAAATCTTTTATAAATAGTTTGTTTCCAGATGTTGAAACAGCAGCCGAAAGCAATACATATTTTTGGTCTTTAGTCACAGAAGCCGTAA
This sequence comes from Bizionia sp., assembly GCA_018067115.1. GTDB lineage: Bacteria > Bacteroidota > Bacteroidia > Flavobacteriales > Flavobacteriaceae > Bizionia. The sequence continues at coordinate 2,730 of JAGPVI010000332.1, forward strand.
TATATCTGTGTTTTTCTTCTGGCGTAGCACCGTAAACAATAACATCCTCTTTTTGAGGCGTTCCTAATTTATGGTAATACACTTTGTGCTGGTCTGTTTTAGCAGATAGTTCGCTACCTTTAGGTTTGTCGTAACTAGAATAGTAAAAACCGTCGTTACCTTTCCAAGACACACCACTAAATTTTACGTCTTGAAGGGTATCTTCAATAACCTCTTTAGTTTCTGTTTTTATAACGATTACTTTTCTCCAGTCGCTACCACCTTCAGAAATAGAATATGCCGCTAGGGTTCCATCTTCAGTAAAGCTTAAGCCTGATAAAGAGGTAGTTCCGTCCTCAGAAAATGTATTAGGATCTAAAAAAACCTCTTCTTTATCTCCTTCTTTTTTGTAAACTACATAATGGTTTTGGATGCCATTATTTTTATAGAAATAGGTGTTTTCTCCTTCTTTAAAAGGCGCGCCCACTTTTTCGTAATTCCAAAGTGTTTCTAGGCGGTTTTTTAAATCTTCACGGTAAGGAATATTATCTAAGTAACCGTATGTTGCTACGTTTTGTTGTGCTACCCATTCTCCAGTTTCGGCACTTTTATCATCTTCCAACCAACGGTAAGGATCTTTTATTTCAGTCCCAAAATAGTTAGAGACCGTATCTACCTTTTTGGTTTCTGGATAGTTAACCGTGATTTCTTTTTTTTCTTCTTGCTGATCGTTTTTACAAGACATAATCATTGAAAAGGTTAATAAGCAAAGTGCTAGTTTCTTCATTATACAATGTGTTTATTGAGTGATCTCAAAAATAACGAAAAAAGCGCTTGTTTTTAGTAAACAAACGCTTTTTTAACGATATAGTTAAATTGTATTTTCGATTTATAATATTAATAGAAATGGAGGTGTGTATAATTTAGCTTACACGAGATTGTTTTCGACCAAATATTCTGCTATTTGCACCGTATTTGTTGCAGCGCCTTTACGTAGGTTATCGCTCACTACCCATAGGTTTAGGGTATTAGGTTGCGATTCATCTCGCCGTAGTCTTCCTACAAACACATCGTCTTTACCGTTGGCGTAAATAGGCATAGGGTATACATTTACATCGGTATTATCCTGAACCGTAATTCCTGGCGTTGCGTGTAATAGTTTTCTAACTTCGGTGATATCGAAATCATTTTCGAAGGCAACATTTATCGCTTCACTATGTCCACCAGATGTTGGTATGCGGACTGCCGTAGCGGTAACAGCTATCGTTTTATCATCTAATATTTTCTGAGTTTCGCGAATTAGTTTCATTTCTTCTTTCGTGTACCCGTTGTCCTCAAACACATCGCAATGCGGAATCGCATTTTTATTTATTGGGTAAGGATACGCCATTTCGCCTTTAATGCCTGCTAATTCATTTTCTAATTGCTTAATCGCCTTAACGCCCGTTCCAGAAATAGATTGGTATGTTGAAACTACAATACGTTTTATTTTATATTTATTATGAAGCGGAGCCAATGCCATTACCATTTGTATAGTTGAGCAATTAGGGTTAGCTATAATCTTATCTGTTTTTGCCAAAGTATTGGCATTAATTTCTGGTACAATTAATTTTTTTGAAGCGTCCATTCTCCAAGCTGAAGAATTATCGATTACCGTGGTACCAACTTCTGCAAATTTTGGAGCCCATTCTAAAGAGGTCTCTCCGCCAGCCGAAAATAATGCAATATCAGGTTTCAGTGCTACAGCATCTTCTAAACTTACAATAGTATAGGCTTTACCTTTAAAGTCCACTGTTTTTCCAACGGATTTTTGTGAAGCTACAGGAATAAATTCTGTAATTTTAAATTGGCGCTCATCTAATACCTTACGCATAACTTCTCCAACCATTCCGGTTACTCCAATAACTGCTAATTTCATTTTAAAAACGTTTAATATTACAAACTTATACTATTTAGCAATATCGTTATTTATAAAAGGTTTAATTTTTTCATAAAAAAAACCGCTTTAGCGAATAAAGCGGTTTGGAATAATTTATGTTTTAGATTACTTTTTTAAGGCGTCTCTAATTTCTTTTAAAATGTCTAATTCCGTTGGTCCTTTTGGAGCTGCTGGAGCTGGAGGTGTTTTTGTTTTATTGTAAGCTTTTACAATAAGAAACAATACAAATCCAACGATTATTAAGTTAATAATAGCATTAATCCATTTTCCATACATAATAGCGTTCTCTGCTTTTGTTACTGTACCGTCTGCTGCAATTACAGCTTCGTCAAGTACAATTCTCATATCTGCAAAATCTAAACCACTAGAGAAGTGACCAATTATTGGCATCATAATATCAGACACGAAACCACTAACAACGAGACCCATTGCACCTGCTAGTAAAACAGCAACAGCTAAATCGATGACGTTACCCGTCATTATAAATTTCTTAAATTCTTTAAACATAAGTGTGTTATTTTGGTTAGTTATTGAGTTAATAACTATTAAAGTAGTTAATTTTTTTTGAAAAACTATACGAATTAACGTACAAATTTAAATTATCGATAAAATACACGTTTTATACGTTGGGAGATTGCTGGTAATATTTCGTAGGAAATAGAGTTTATGGTTTCCGAAAATTGTTCGGCGGTGTATTCCGTTCCAAAAATAATAACTTCATCTCCTTCGTTACAATCAATTGTTGTAACATCTACCATTATCATATCCATACATACATTACCTATAATATATGCTTTTTGGTTATTTATAATTACGTAGCCTTTTCTATTACCATACGCTCTTGTTATACCATCTGCATGGCCAATAGGTAAGGTTGCGGTACGCACTGTTTCGGTGGCTATTAAAGCACGATTGTAACCTAAACTATCACCCTTTTTTAATATATGAATTTGCGAAATCGTCGTTTTTAATGTTGCTATAGGTTTAAAATAGCTGTTATATTTAGGGTCGTTACCATGACCATGCATTCCAATACCGCTTCTAACCATATCAAAGTGGGCCATTGGGTAATTTAGTATTCCAGACGTATTACATTGGTGTAGCATTGGTTTGTAGCCCAGGCCTTTAATAATTACTGAAGCTATTTTTTTAAATTGCTCAATCTGTTGTAAAGTAAATTCTTTTTCTTTTAAATCTTCACTCGCTGCCAAATGAGAAAATAAGGAGGATACTTTAATTGCCTTTACATCCTGCAATGTAGAAAGGATGTTTGGTATATCAGTTTCAGAAAAGCCAAGTCTATTTAATCCCGTATTAAACTTTAAATGTATAGGGTAATCGGTTTGTTTTTTATTTTCCGCTATAGCGAGAAAAGCTTTTAAAACCCGATGCGAATATAAACTCGGTTCTAGGCAATGCTCAATAATAGTTTCGAAAGATTCTGGCAACGGGTGTAACACCAAGATAGGTGTAGTTATGCCAGCCTCACGTAATACTACGCCTTCGCTAACGTAAGCGACAGCAAAGTAATCGACATGCAATTCTTCAAGGTATTTTGCTACTTCAACACTATTACTGCCATAAGCAAATGCTTTTACTACGGCAAGAAATTTAGTATTGGGTTGTAGTCGCGATTTTAAAAACTCAACATTATGTTTTAGGGCTTTTAAATCTATTTCTAAAACGGTTCCTTGTGCTTTAGGCATCAGGTTGATTTGGTTTTATTTCTTCGACGGCGTTCACTTTTAGGGTCTTTATTTTTTCGCGTACCGTTGCTTTGTAGTAAGCAGCACGGCTTAAAGGTTCATACTCTTCGGTTTCTCCTAATAATACTAGAGCTTCACTGCTAGTTTTACGGTGGCTAAATTGTGCTAAATTCCCGGTTTTTGTACAAACAGCATGGACTTTAGTTACGTATTCTGCGGTGGCCATTAAGTTAGGCATTGGCCCAAAAGGGTTGCCTTTAAAGTCCATATCTAAACCAGCAACAATTACACGAATGCCTTTGTTGGCTAAATCATTGCAGACACGAACAATTTCATCATCGAAAAACTGAGCCTCGTCAATACCAACCACATCACAACCATCGGCGAGAATAGGAATATTTGCCGCTGCAGGAACGGGTGTAGAACGAATTTGATTAGCATCATGCGATACTACCATTTCTTCATCGTAACGAACATCGACGGCAGGCTTAAAAATCTCTACACGTTGTTTTGCAAATTGGGCGCGTTTAAGTCGGCGGATAAGTTCTTCTGTTTTACCAGAAAACATAGATCCGCAAATAACTTCTATCCAACCAAATTGTTCTTTTTGATTTACTGTATTTTCGAGAAACATTTTGTAATTTTAACTCAAGAACGAAATGTATTTCCGTTCTCTATAAAGGTGGCTCAAATTTATTAAAAATCAAAAGCCTAAATTGCATTAAATTCTAAAATTATTAAATTTTTAATTATGAAGAAGAAGCTAGAATCAGAATTAGTGAGCATTGCGCACAGGGTTCTAAAGTTAAAAGGAAAAGAAGACATAGATAAATTACATAAAGAGGTTGCTGAATTATACGAAAAACTAACAGTTTTAAAATTTGCTCAGCATAACTTTGAAGATACACTGCCTACTATTGGAAATGATTCGTCGTTTTTTGATATGCTAGATGTAGCATTTAATAATAAGGTAAGTGATAATATAGAGGTTGAAGATCGTACCTATATTGATGTAGATGAGAATGAAGACGATGGGATTATGGAGCCTGTAATGGAGAAAATTAAAGATATGGTAGCCCAAATGCCGGAAGAATCTCAAGAAGTTGATGATCTTGTGGACTCCGTGAACAAGCAAATGAAACAGCATGAAACCGATTTTGATACTATTACTGCCGACTTTAATACTATGCCGATTTTCGATAAAGTCTCAGAAATAGCTCTTAATGATGAAAAAAAATCGTTAAATGATAAATTAAAAAATAAAGCCTTTTCTATTGGCTTAAACGACAAGCTGGCATTTATAAAACACTTGTTTGAAGGTGAAGGTGACGATTACCTTCGTGTTATTTCACAATTAAATACTGCCGAGTCTTATACCGAAGCTTCTGCTTTTATAAATAATGTGGTAAAACCAGATTACAATCATTGGTCTGGAAAAGAAGATTACGAAATACGCTTTATGGAAATCGTTGAAGCCAAATTTAATTAAGTTAATTTCATTTTAAAAATTAATAATTAAGATATACCCAACCAATTAAAGGCTTTTGTAAAGACTTAATGTGAAGCACGTAATAATAGGTGCCCACAGGTAAAAGACTATTTGATTTTGGAAATCCTTTATTAGGAATACCATTCCATTGATTTTTATAATTGACCGCTTCGTAAACAAGCGTTCCATATCTGTTATA
>JAGPVI010000189.1 GCA_018067115.1 Bizionia sp.
GCATTCCTTTTTCCCAAGGTTGTACAGAAATTGTTCTTCCGTCTGGCGTATTTACATTCGCTACTTGACTTAGAGGTGTTTGAGAACCGTAATAATCGACCATAACACTACCCAACATTGCTGGGCTTGCTTTTCCTGCTCTGATGTTTACAAATTGTTTTTCTAAATGCTTTACAGCAGATTGCATAGACTCTTTTGTAGAGTCGATTATAAATGTAATGTCTTCGTTCATATTAAGATTTTTTATGTTGTATAGGCATAAATTAAGCCCGTTTTAAACGCGTAAAAGCGTAACAATAAAATAGTTAATGATTTAAAATTACTATAAACTTACTTGAGTTCCAATTTTTTCGCCAGAAATAACTTTCATTAAATTTCCACGTGTATTCATATCGAAAACAATTATAGGAAGAGCGTTTTCTTGACTTAATGTAAAAGCAGTGGTATCCATTACTTTTAAACCTTTTCTTAAAACATCGTCGAAAGTAATATGGTCGAATTTTATAGCAGTGCTATCTTTTTCTGGATCCGCATTGTAAATACCATCTACACGTGTTCCTTTTAAAATTACATCAGCTTCAATCTCAATGGCGCGAAGTACGGCTGCGGAGTCTGTAGTAAAATAAGGGTTTCCTGTTCCTCCACCAAAGATTACAACACGCCCTTTTTTTAAATGGCTCATTGCTTTTCTTCTAATAAATGGTTCGGCTACTTCATTAATTTTAATAGCAGTCTGTAAACGTGTTTTAACACCAGCGTCTTCTAGAGCATTTTGTAATGCAAGACCGTTAATTACGGTAGCTAGCATTCCCATATGGTCTCCTTGAACACGGTCCATACCATTCATTGCTCCTGCAACTCCTCTAAAAATATTTCCGCCGCCAATGACTATGGCTACTTCAATTCCTTTTTCGGTAACTGCTTTAATATCTTCTGCGTATTCGGCTAAACGATCTGGATCAATACCGTATTGGCGATTGCCCATTAAGGCTTCACCAGATAGTTTTAAAAGGATTCTTTTGTATTTCATTTTGTTTCTGAAAGTTTAGCAAAGCTACATAATTTTTTTCCCTTTTGAAATTATTTTAAAGCCGAAGCATCATTTTTATGAAAATGTTTTTAAATGTAAGATATTTAAGGAGTTAGCATAAAAAAAACCACTACGGTGAGGTAGTGGTTTTTAAGACTATAATATGCGGTTTTTAGACCGTTATATGCTATATAATTATCCTAAAGATACTCTTTCGAATGCTGTTACTTCAACGTCACCAAAAGTCTTAACGTGTTCTGCAACTGTAATTTTATCGTCTTTAATAAATCTTTGATCTAATAAACACTGTTCTTGATCCAAAGTTGTATTGTCAGAGATGAAACGATCCATTTTACCAGGTAAAATTTTATCCCAGATTTGTTCTGGTTTACCTTCCGCTTTTAATTCAGCTTTAGCATCTTCTTCAGCTTGAGCCATAACTTCAGGAGTTAATTGTGCCATAGAGATGTATTTTGGTACATTTCTAAGGGTTTTACCCATACGTCCACGCTCGATATTATCTTTTTCTATTTCTGCTATTCTTGCTTCAGTTTCTGCAGCGATGTAAGCAGGGTCAAAATCTTTGTAAGATAATGATATAGCTCCCATAGAGGCAACTTGCATTGCAATGTCTTTAGCTAACGTTTCCACGTTATCAACTTTAGCTGAAAAACCAACTAAAGCAGCAATTTTATTAATATGTACGTAAGTACCTACGTAAGGTGCGCTTAATTTAGCGAAAGCATTAATTTCTAATTTTTCACCAACAACACCAGTTTGTTCAACTAATTTTTCTGATACAGTAAAACCTCCAAAGTCTGATGCTAAGAACTCTTCCTTAGTATCGAAATTGATTGCGCTATCTGCGAAATCTGTCGCTAATTTTACGAATGTTTCGTTTTTACCAACAAAATCAGTTTCACAACCTAAAACGATAGCCACACCTGTTGTGTTATCATCATTTAATTTAGAAACAGCAGCTCCTTCACTAGAATCACGATCTGCTCTCTTTTCTGCTACTTTTTGTCCTTTTTTTCTAAGAACATCGATTGCCTTGTCGAAATCTCCTTCAGCTTCAACTAATGCTTTCTTGCAGTCCATCATCCCTGCACCTGTAGCTTTTCTTAATTTGTTAACCTCTGCGGCTGATATTTTTGTCATAATTTCTATGATATAATTTAAAAAAGTCGCTCAATCTAATTCTCTAAAGAAAAATATTAAACGACTTATAGATGTTGTATAATTATTAGTTATTCTTCTTCTTCATTAACTGCTTTAGCTTTTTTAGGGGCTGCAGTATCATCAGATTTTGCAGCATCCTTATCAGCTTTCTCAGCTTTACGTGCGCTTAAACCGTTAGCAACGGCCTCAGTAACGTGTGTTAGTATTTTATCGATTGATTTAGAAGCATCATCATTTGATGGTATAACGTAATCTACTTGACGTGGATCAGAGTTTGTATCTACCATTGCAAAAATAGGAATGTTTAATTTCTGTGCTTCTTTAATCGCGATATGCTCACGTTTAATATCTACAACAAACAAAGCTGCAGGAAGACGCGTCATGTCTGTAATAGAACCTAAGTTTTTTTCTAACTTAGCTCTAAGACGATCTACTTGTAGACGTTCTTTTTTAGATAACGTTAAAAACGTACCATCCTTCTTCATTCTATCAATAGTAGCCATCTTTTTGATCGCTTTACGAATAGTAACAAAGTTTGTTAACATTCCGCCTGGCCATCTTTCAGTAATGAAAGGCATATTAATGCTAGCGGCTTTTTCAGCTACAATGTCTTTTGCTTGCTTTTTTGTAGCAACAAATAAGATTTTACGTCCAGAGGCTGCAATTTTTGCAAGAGCATCTCCAGCTTCTTCAATCTTAGCTGCTGTTTTATATAAGTTTATAATATGGATGCCATTACGCTCCATATATACGTAAGGAGCCATGTTTGGATCCCACTTACGCGTAAGGTGACCAAAGTGTACACCTGCTTCAAGTAATTCTTTTACTTCTACTGCCATTTTGTAATAGTTTACGTTCTGTTGAATAGCAATAATTAAGTGGTCTTTTTACAAATCGCCTTAATTATTTAGATGCTAAACTAAATCCTGTCTTTTGGACTAGGACAACAATAACTAGTTATTTTTTAATTTGAACCCAATTAAGAAAAATCGATAAACGATATCCCCAAAGGAGTTGAGGATATTAACGTTTAGAGAATTGGAATTTCTTACGTGCTTTCTTCTGACCGAATTTCTTACGTTCAACCATTCTAGGATCTCTAGTTAATAAACCTTCAGGTTTAAGAATACCTCTGTTTTCGTCATTTAACTCACACATAGCGCGAGAAATTGCTAAACGGATAGCTTCTGCTTGACCTGTAATACCACCACCAAATACATTTACATTAATGTCAAAAGTAGTTTCGTTTTCCGTTAATACTAACGGTTGCTTTACTTTGTACTGTAATGTTGCAGTTGGGAAGTAGTTTGTTAATTCTTTTTTGTTAATCGTGATTTTACCTTCTCCTTGAGATAGGTAAACACGAGCAACAGCCGTTTTTCTACGACCAATTTTGTGTAATACTTCCATTACTTGAATTCGTTTAAGTTAATTGTAGCTGGTTTTTGAGCTTCGTGAGCGTGCTTTGTTCCAGTAACAACAGTTAAATTTCTAAAAAGATCTGCTCCTAATTTGTTCTTAGGTAACATTCCTTTTACAGATTTCTCTACTAATCTTGATGGATCTTTTCCAAATAATTCAGTAGCAGTTAAACTTCTTTGACCACCTGGGTAACCCGTGTGACGAATGTACGTTTTGTCATTCCACTTGTTTCCTGATAAGTTGATTTTTTCCGCATTGATAACGATTACGTTATCACCACAATCAACGTGTGGTGTGAAGCTAGGCTTGTGCTTTCCTCTTAAAAGTTTTGCAACTTTAGAAGCCATACGCCCTAATGTTTGACCTTCAGCGTCAACTAAAACCCACTGTTTATCTACAGTTGCTTTATTGGCTGAAATCGTTTTGTAGCTTAATGTGTCCACAGTTATTAATATTTTTTATTAAACATTCCTCTCTTTAAAAGAGTTTGCAAATTTACGATTATATATTTGATTACCAAATAGTGTGAGTATATATTTTTAATAACTCTGTTGATATCTTTCTATTAGTCGTTTCTAATTTTAAAGAATTGAGTATCATTTTGTTGTAAAACTATCTGCTCATCAAAATTATTTACTCCGACTACTGTAGTCTCTTTTTTTATTTTATACTAACCTCAAGTAGAGTTGCAGGGCCCTTATTGGCTTCGTTAGAGATGTAAAGTGTGCCATCTGGCGCGAACGCAATTCCTTCGGGTTGTGGAAACGTATCTTTGTTTAACTCTATTACTTTTTTTATGATTCCCTCTGAAGTAAAAATTACAAGCTTTGGGTGTTTGCCATCTAAAACATAAAGGTCGTTTGTTTTTGGGTGTATCGCAACATCTGATGGATTGAAGGTTTTTTTAACTTTTTTCTTTCTAAAGTCTTTAAAGGCTTCTGCATTCATATCAATTTTAAGCAATGGTTTTGCTTCACGCTTCTTAGTTTCTAGATCTATTTCATAAAGAGATTTAAATTTTTCATTTTCTAAACCTTGATCTTTAGGAATAGTAATTAAACGCTTTGTGTTTTTATTATAGGTCAAGGACTCCATATTATTTTTAATTGAAAACCCAGTTTTAAATAGCGTTACCTTCATCTTGTTAGATTCAAAATCGGTAATTTCGAAAATAGTACCGTCGCTACGCAGTACATACGCATTCTTGTTTACTACGGCAATACCTTCGTAGTCACCAGGCTCACCAAACTCTATTCTATTGGTAATACTCCTAGCGTCTAGGTCGTAAATAAATAAGATGCCATCTTCGTCTTGAATACAGGCAAATGTGTTTGGATTTAACCACGCAATACCACTCACTTCTTTTAACTCTTTAGGGAGTTCCCATTTAGCATTTATAGTATAGGGTGCGTGTACGTCTAACTGTGCGCTTGGGGTTTTAGAGTCTTTACTTGTTATTATTGGTGCCGTTGGTACTGTCGTGCTGAACGCTAAGCTAATGCCAATAATGGCAACCGTTAATAGGGCGACGAATACATAACTTGATTTTTTCATTGTATTATAATTTTACTGTATCACTTTTTTGTAACCTATAAGACTTAGTACTTATAGGTGTTTTGGTGTGGGTTTTCTATAGTTCGAAGGCTTATCGTTTTATTTTGTTACAGCTGTATCCAATTTTTTTTGCAGCTAATTTCGTTTATAAACAGACCATAACTTTAGGTACTCAATATTTAAAAATGAGTGATGTACTCAACAAATTTAAGTAATAGTTTTTAGAATTTAAACAGAAGCACAGCCGATTTTAAGTCGCAATTGGGGTGCTAATTGTATTCAGTAAAAGGATAGGGGCTTGCTCTGTAAATGGGCGTGGTTGCGGTATAAAAAATAGGCACCAGTGTTTAACCACCAATGCCTTTTATTATAATTGTAATAACTTAAATCGCTTTTGTTGAAGAATTTACTTTAGATAGTGCTACTTTTTTTTCATTTCTAAATAAGTAGCGCTCTTTACTATCATCTAACTCATCCATCCATTCGGTATGATGCTCTGCAGCAACAGTACCTGTAACAACACTTTGAAACGTCTTATCGCGGTACGTTAAAATGTTTTCGTCTTTATCGTTAAGCCATTCTTTAAACATAGCAGCAACTTTATCTAAGTTGAAATCTGGATAGTCAGATAAATTAATCAGTTCTTGAATATATTCCGTTTGGAAATCTACGTGATCGAAAGACGATTTTAAATTGTCGTTTTTTTCTAACCAAGAATCAATATCTTTTCTGCGTTCCTCTTTATTTGGTATTTCGTAGTGATTCATCATAAAATCTCTAGCGACCCATGCCTGAGTATCGAACATATTAAATGTGTAATATTGATCTTGCATTCCTAAATAAATAAGCTGAGGCACGTCGTTAAAAAAGATGCCCTTATATAAGTTATCTGGATACAGGTTGTTTTTCGTTTTTAATCGTAACTCGTCTGGTAAAAAAGGAAATTTATGTTGGTAACCAGTGCAGAGAATTACAGCATCGAAATTTTCTTTATGGCCATCTTTAAAATGTGCTGTCTCACCATCAAAATGAGTTAAAAGGGGCACTTCTTTAACGCCTTCTGGCCAATCAACACCTATTGGACTGCTTCTGTAACTTAGTGTTACCGATTTGGCTCCGTGTTTGTGACATTGAATACCGATATCTTCGGCCGAATAACTACTACCAATGAGTAAGATGTTCTGACCTTTAAACTGATCGGCTCCTCTAAAATCGTGAGCGTGCATAACATTACCAGGGAAATTTTCTATGCCTTTAAAGTGTGGCATATTTGGAGTCGAAAAGTGTCCTGAAGCAATGATTAAGTAATCGAATTCTTCAGAGTAAGTTTTGTCATTCTTTAAATCGTCAAGAATAAGAGTGAATTTTTTAGTATTTTCATCAAAGCTTACCCAACGTGCCGTTGTATTAAACCGAATATAATCTCTAGCATTACTTTTGTTTATTCTTCCTTGAATGTAATCAAAAAGCACTGGTCTTGGTGGGTATGAGGAGATTGGCTTTTTAAAATGTTCATCGAAAGAATAGTCAGAAAATTCTAAACACTCTTTAGGGCCGTTAGACCAGAGGTATTTATACATACTTCCGTGAATAGGCTCGCCGTATTTACCAACTCCTGTTCTCCAAGAGTAATTCCACATTCCGCCCCAATTCTCTTGTTTTTCAAAACAAACTATTTCAGGAACATCATGTCCTTCTTTTTCTGCGGCTTCAAAAGCTCGTAACTGCGCTAAACCACTAGGTCCAGCTCCAATAATACCAATACGTGTATTCTTCATAAATTATTATAAATGTTATTTTAGATCTTATGTTTAAAACATAAAACCTATAAATTAGTGACTGTGCTTTTTTCGTTTTTTAAGAAAAGCCTAAAACGGCTCTTTAAAAAGGAGTAATTGCCTCTGTGTAGAGTGCTTTTACTTCAGAATTTTGCTTTAAATTCTGGAGGCGATAAGATAAGGTTTTCTGAGAGTAATTACAAGTGTAGGTTTTTAGGTGGTGTAACACCTCTTGTTTAGCTAATAGCAAGGTATTGGGGCGTTTTATGCGTTTTAGTAAATTTGTTTAGTTACGGCGGTTAGGGTGGTAATTATTCGTAAAACGAAAAGAGGCATGGTTTTAGTGTAGTACTATATTAGTACAATTTGTTAGGTGTTAAAAGGTGACGGTTTATAAAAAAAATCCTACAATTTTAATGTGAAAAAATAATTATATACTATCTTTTGGCTAAAAATTAGCGACACTATATTCTATAACTGTTGTAATTTCATAGCCTTAACTATTTAAATATATATTAAAAACTAAAAACACATTATGAAACAAATACTTGCTCTTTTTAGCTTAATATGTTTTAGTATGCAGGCGCAATCGCCAGAATTATCACTAACCATATCCAATATAGAATCTTTAAATGGCACTATAGAAATTGGTGTTTTTAATACCAGTGATAATTATTTAAAGGAAGGTGCTGCTTTTAAAAACTATTCTGTTGATGTTACTAAAGAGACGGAAACCATTGTTATTAAAGATTTACCCAAGGGTGAATATGCTATTTCTATGTATCATGATGATAACTCAGACGGTAAATGCAACAAAAATTTTATAGGCATACCTAAAGAGGCTTTTGGTTTTTCTAATAATGTAATTCCTAAATTTTCTGCACCGTCTTATGAAGACTGTAAATTTGTTTTAAATGAGAGTACAAGTATGGTAATAAAACTAAGGACATTTTAAGTGTTTTATTCTTAAAATCATTTTAATAAAAAAAGGCTGCAAATGTATATTCGCAGCCTTTTTTAAGATATATACGTGATGTGTATTAGTTTATTCTACAGTTAATATTAAATCGTCTTGCATAACCATAGTGCCTTCTTTTAAGGTGATAGATTTTACTTTTCCAGATTTAAAAGCGGTAACTGTTGTTTCCATTTTCATGGCTTCAATGATGAATAAGGGATCATTCTCTTTTACTTGCTGACCACGTTTAACGAGTACTTTCGAGAGTGAGCCTTGTAAAGGTGCGCCTATCTGGCTAGCATCTGCTGGTTCTATTTTAAGGTGCTCTTCTTTTTTAATATTCAACGATCGGTCTAAAACTTCCACAAAGCGGTTTTCGCCATTAACACTAAAAAACACAATACGAACGCCATTTTCATTTGGAATACCTACCGATAGTAATCTAACAATAATTGTTTTACCAGGCTCTAACTCTATAAGTGTTTCTTCACGTTGTTTCATACCGTAAAAGAAATTCTTGGTAGGCACCATCGCTAAATTACCGTATAACTTATAATTTTCGTGTGCTTGCTCGAATACTTTTGGATACAGGGTGTAAGACAGGAAATCTTCAATTTCAAGTGCTCTAGTAAATCCTTTTTGAAACTTCTTTTTAAAGACTTCGTATTCTACATCAAAATCTATAGGTTCTAAATGCGCATTCGGTCGGTCTGAATAGGCTTTATGGTTTTTTAGAATGATTTTCTGTAATTTTTCAGGAAAACCACCTTCTGGCTGACCTAAATCACCTTTAAAGAAACTAATTACAGATTCGGGGAATGATAATTCCTCACCACGTTCCATAACATCTTGAGGGGTTAAATTATTGGTCACCATAAAAATGGCCATATCGCCAACGACTTTACTACTTGGTGTTACTTTTATTAAGTTACCAAACATTAAATTCACTTCGGCATACATTTTTTTTACTTCTTCAAAGCGATCTCCTAACCCTAAAGCAATAGCTTGTGGACGTAAATTTGAATACTGACCGCCAGGGATTTCATGTTTAAAAACTTCAGCTGTTCCTGCTTTTAATCCCGATTCAAAAGGGTAATATAATTCTCGGGTATCCTCCCAGAAATTCGAAAATTGATTTAACGTATCCATATCGAATGCATGAGCGCGTTTTTCATATTTCATCATCTCAACAATAGCATTAAAGTTGGGTTGAGATGTTAAACCGGACAACCCACCGAGTGCCACATCTACAACATCTACTCCAGCTTCAATAGCTTTTAAGTAGGTGGCAGACTGTAATGACGAGGTATCATGGGTATGTAAGTGTATAGGTAAATCTACCGTGTCTTTTAAAGCTGCAACCAGTTCGGTAGCCGCGTACGGTTTTAATAATCCTGCCATATCTTTTATAGCAATCATATGCGCACCGGCATTTTCTAGATCTTTTGCTAATTGCGTGTAGTATTTTAAATTGTACTTGGTTTGGTTGACATCCAAAATATCACCAGTATAACTAATAGCTGCTTGGGCAATACCACCCGTTTTATCTCTAACATAATTAATGCTAGGCTCCATGGCTTTAACCCAATTTAAAGAATCGAAAATACGAAAAACATCTACACCATTCTCCCAAGATTTCTCAACAAATTTTTCAATTAGATTGTCAGGGTACGCTTTGTAGCCCACACCATTACTCCCACGAAGTAGCATTTGGAATAGGATATTGGGTGCTGCTTTTCGTAATTCGCGAAGGCGTGTCCAAGGGCTTTCATGTAAAAAACGCAAGCAGACATCAAAAGTAGCGCCTCCCCAAACTTCCATACTAAAAGTATTAGGGTGATTTTTAGCGTAACTTTCAGCTACTTTAAGCATATCAAACGTTCGCATACGCGTTGCCAATAACGATTGGTGTGCGTCGCGCATAGTGGTGTCTGTATAATGGATTTTAGTATCGTTTTTAAGCCATTCGCAGAATTTATCTGGGCCTAATTCGGTCAATAAGTTTTTTGTGCCTTTTGGATAGGGGTCTTTTGTATTGAATTTAGGAACTTTAGGGGTTCTAAAAACTTTGTTCTCGTCTTTAAATTTAACAT
>JAGPVI010000197.1 GCA_018067115.1 Bizionia sp.
GACTCCTTAGTTTATCCTTTAATTGTAACGCACTCAATTTTTAAGATTTATAATTACTTAAATAAGTTGTAATACGTCGTTTTAATTATTTTAATGAGATTCGGTATAATTATAACAAAATTCTAACGTTAACATTTTAAGATATAATTATCTTTACTTTTAAATTTAAAACGAAATAGTCAATGACTAAAAAACATATTTTCTACGGCATATTAGCCATCGGGTTTAGTATTCAGGTTTCTGCTCAGGAATCTGCGACTTATACCAACGATTTGGTAGATTACCAACGGGCGTTAACATTATACAATAATCAGCAGTATTTAGCAGCACAGGCCGTGTTTAATACCATTCAAAAAGATACGGATGAGTTAAACATCAAGTCAGATTGTGCTTACTATATCGCCAATTGTGCGGTACGATTAAATCAGCAAAATGCTGATAAGCTTATAGAAGAATTTGTCGAGGATTTCCCAACGAGTACTAAACGTAATACGGCATTTGTAGATGTAGCCGATTACTATTTTCAAAACGGAAAGTATGCCTATGCTCAAAAATGGTATGCTAAAGTCGATGAAAGTGCATTGGGGCGTAACGATCGTGAAACTTTTTATTTTAATAACGGGTATGCATCGTTTACTACAAAAAACTACAAAGACGCAAAGAAGTATTTAAATAAAGTAGAATCGTCGCAAAAATATGGTTCTCAAGCGAAATATTATATTGGTTTTATGGCTTATGAGGGTGACGATTATAAGGAAGCCAATGCCTATTTCGACCAAGTGAGCGATCAAGAAAAATACAAAGAAAAGTTGTCTTATTATCAAGCCGATTTAAACTTTAAATTAGGGAAGTTTGATAAAGCTATCGCTCTAGCAAAAGAACAATTAAGAACGGGAGATAGAAATGAAGCATCAGAATTATCTAAAATTATTGGCGAGAGTTATTTCAATTTAGAACAGTACGAAGAGGCTATTCCGTATTTAAATGAATATAGAGGTAAAAAAGGGAAATGGAATAACACAGACTATTATCAATTGGGTTACGCGTATTACAAGCAAAAGGAGTACGATAAAGCTATTTCTGAATTTAATAAAATTGTAGGTGGAGATAATAGTGTGGCACAAAATGCCTACTACCATTTAGGGGAAAGCTATGTTAATGTGACTAAAAAGCAGGAGGCTTTAAATGCGTTTCGTAATGCCTCGCAGATGGATTTCGACTTAAAAATTCAAGAAGATGCGTGGTTAAATTATGCTAAAATTAGTTACGAAATAGGGAATCCTTACCAATCGGTACCTCAGGTGCTAACGAGTTATTTAGAAAAATATCCAAAATCGGGTTTTGCTACCGAAATTGAAACCTTATTAATCGACTCTTATATCACTTCTAAAAATTACAAAGAAGCTTTAGTATTATTAAAAGGTAAAAATAGTTTCGAGAACAAAGTGGCCTATCAAAAAGTGGCGTTTTATAGAGGTTTAGAATTGTATAACGAAAATAATTACCAGGAAGCTTTACAAATGTTCGATGCATCTTTAGGGGAGCAACAAAATGAAAAATTTACGGCAAGAGCTACGTTTTGGAAGGCTGAAACCGATTATAATCTTTCAAATTATGACGATGCTTTAATCGGTTTTAAACAATTTCAGCAACAGGCAACAGCCTCAACAACTGAAGAGTTTAAAAACTTAGATTATAATTTAGCGTATACCTATTTCAAACTAAAGAATTATCCGCAAGCGATAAACACATTCAATCAATTTGTGAAATCGAATAAAAAAGATGTGGTGCGATTAAACGATGCGTATTTGCGTTTGGCAGATGCTTATTTTGTGTCTAGTCGTTATAATGAAGCAATTGCTACCTACGAAAACGCTATTCAAGTGGGGAAAATTGAAGCCGATTACGCTTTTTTCCAGCAGGCAATTAGTTACGGGTATATTGGTCAAGACACTAAAAAGATTTCAGAATTGGTACGTTTTATTTCGAAATATCCAGAATCTAAATTACGTGACGATGCCATGTATGCTTTGGGTAACGCCTATGTAAAAAATAGCCAGAACGATAAAGCATTGGCTATTTACGATCGTTTGAGTGTGGATTATAAAAACAGTACGTTTGTTTCGAAAGCATTATTACGTCAAGGTTTAGTGTATTATAATGGCAATAGAAATCAGCAAGCGCTAACAAAATTTAAAAAAGTAGCTAGTGAGTTTCCTAATTCACCAGAAGCGAATCAAGCGGTTTCTACGGCACGATTAATTTATATCGATTTAGGGCAAGTAAACGAATATGCGGCTTGGGTACAGACTTTAGATTATGTACAAGTAACCGATGCAGATTTGGATAATGCGACTTACGAAGCGGCCGAAAAGCAGTTTTTAGATAATAATACCAACAATGCGATTAAGCAGTTTAATGTGTATATCAATCAGTTTCCTCAAGGTCTTCACTCTAAGCAAGCTCATTTTTACTTGGCGCAATTGTATTTTAAAAAGGACTTAAAAGAGACGGCAAAACCACATTTTGAGTATGTTGTTAATGCCTCTAAAAGTGAATTTACAGAAGAAGCGCTGTTGCGTTTATCGCAAATTATATTAGATAGCAAAAACTGGAGTGAAGCTATCCCTGTTTTAAAACGACTGGATGTAGAAGCTAATTTCCCTCAAAACAGTGTGTTTGCCCAGTCTAATTTAATGCAAGCAAATTATCAGCTTAAAAAGTATAACGAGGCAGTAAATTATGCTGAGAAAGTATTATTGAATTCTAATTTAGATAATAAAGTAAAAAGTGATGCGCACGTAATTATTGCGCGCTCTGCAATGCAAACAGGCAACGAAAACAAAGCGCAATTGGCTTATGAGAAAGTGGAATTAACAGCCACTGGAGAAACTGCTGCCGAAGCATTATACTACAACGCTTATTTTAAAAATAAGGTCGGAAAGCACGAAGCTAGTAATACCGTAATTCAACGATTAGCAAAAGACTATTCGGGATATAAATTCTACGGTGCTAAAGGCTTAGTTATTATGGCTAAAAATTACAATGCTTTAGGCGATGCGTTTCAAGCAACTTACATTTTAGAAAGTGTGACTAAAAACTTCTCCGACTATAAAGAGATTGTTGCCGAAGCTCAAGAAGAATTAAGGAAAATTAAAACCGAACAAGCAAAAACTAATGCCTCAGTACAACCTGAAGATTAATGAGTTCAAGTTTTAATTTAATCATCATTATTATTTAAAAATAAACACAATTATATGTTTAATAAAAAACAGCAAATTTTAAGCATCGCATTATCATTAGTGGTAACACTTGCATTTGCACAAGAACGCGAACAAGACACGTTGCGACCGGGAGTTATTGACGTGGTTAAGCCGTATACCCCAACAATTTCAGATGCTTTTAAAGTAAAAGAAGCGCCAGTTTTAGACGACGATGAAACCTTAACTAAAAAGGAGATAGAATACAACATATTTTCTTTTCCTGTAGCGTCTACTTTTACACCTGCCAAAGGAAAAGCAGCTGTTGTAGATAAAGCAAAACGCGTAAAATTATTTAATAATTATGCCACTTTGGGAGTCGGGTCGTATACCACAGTTTTAGGGGAAGTATATCTAAATCACGAGTTAAGTCGCGATGAGAATGTTAGTGCTTATGTGGGGCATCATTCTTCTGGAGGTGGTATCGAAGATGTGTTATTAGACGATAATTTTATGGATTCTAAAGTCAATCTTAATTACGCTAAAAAAGGACGTGATTTAAGTTGGAATGTTGGTGGAGGTTTTCAATATCAAAACTATAACTGGTATGGTATTCAGCAAAATCTATACACGCAAACCACTGCCGATTCTTTAGATGTTTCTCACAATTTTACTAATGCACACATTACTGGAGATATTCGTTTTGAAGAATCTTATGTCAATGATATTTCGGTATTGTTTAGACGTTTTGGAGATAATCAAGGGTCTGGAGAAAATAGATTCACCGCGAAAATAAGTGGGGTTATTCCTGTCGCTGATGAGGCTATTTCTACAGTAGTAAATTTCGATTATTTAAGCGGAAGCTTCGAGAGAAACTATTATACTAATACAGCTATCGATTATAGTAATTTTCAAGTAGGGTTTACGCCAACCTATCAGCTTAAACAAGACGATTTAACGCTAGATATCGGTATTACAGCAACACTTTTAAATAATACAGAAGCGAGTGAGAGCAAATTTTATATTTATCCAAATATAGAAGCGACGTATCGTGTTGTTGATGATATTGTAATTGCTTTTGGTGGAATTAAAGGTGGGTTAATTCAGAATTCTTACTACGACTATGCAAACCTTAATCCGTTTGTGTCTCCAACATTATTTATTGCACCAACCGACAAACAATACGATGCTTTTCTGGGTTTAAAAGGAATGATTTCGAATACTATGAGCTACGCTGTTAGTGGGAATTATAAAGCGGAAAGAAATAAAGGACTTATTTTAAATAATGATAATACTGCTACCGAGGAAGATTACACCTACGGAAACTCTTTTGGGGTGGTTTATGATAATGTAAATACTTTTAGTTTTTCTGGTGAGTTAAATGTCGATTTAAATCGCAACTTCACTTTAGGAGTAAAAGGAGAGTATTTCGCTTACAATACCGATGCTGAGGCCGAAGCGTGGAATTTACCAGAAATAAAAGTGTCTGTTTTAACAGATTACCAAATTACAGACCAATGGTTTGCAGGTGCAAATTTATTTTTTGTAGGAGAACGTAAAGATTTATATCTCGTACCAGATCTTATTACGCCAATGACGACTGTTGTAGATTTAGATAGTTATTTCGATATTAATGCACACGTTGGGTACCACATAAACGACCGTTTGTCTGTATTTGCTAAAGGGAATAATTTAGTAGGTGAGACCTACGAAAAATGGCAAAACACCCCTGTTCAAGGAATTCAAGTTTTAGCCGGTGCTACTTATAAATTCGATTTTTAATTCACTAAATAAACAGAATAAATAAATAATTAAAGCCTCTATTCGAGGCTTTTTTTTTATGCTTATATTTACTGAAATCTTTTTTTTAATTATGAGAAACCTACTATCTATTATCGCACTAATTATATTTTCTGGGTGCCAAAATAACAAAATAGAAGTCGATACCATTGTCTTAAACGCTAAAGTATATACTGTAAACGACGCTTTCGGCACAGAAGAGGCGTTCGCAATTACCGATGGTAAATTTGTAGCTGTTGGTACCGAAGAAACTATAAAAAATAAATACAGTGCCAAAAAAGTTATTAATGCAGAGCATCAAACCATAGTCCCAGGTTTTATAGATGCGCATTGTCATTTTTACGGTTTAGGGATGAATCTTCAAAAAGTTAATTTAGTGGGTACTACTAGTTTTAAAGGCGTTATTGAACGCATTATATCATTTCAAAAAGAAAATAACTCACCTTATATTTCAGGTCGTGGGTGGGATCAAAATGATTGGGAGGTAAAAGAGTATCCAAATAAAAAAGAATTAGATAGTTTGTTTCCAAATACACCAGTGGCAATTACACGTATCGATGGACACGCTATGCTGTGCAATCAAGCGGCTTTAGATTTGGCGAATATAACTTTAGAAACGGTAGCAACTGGAGGAGAGATTTTAAAAGAGAACGGAGAAATGACGGGTGTTTTAATCGATAACCCAATGGAATTAGTATATTCTACGTTTCCAAAACCGACTAGGAAACAGCAAATAGAAGGCGTGTTGGATGCCCAAAAGTATTGTGCAGCATTGGGTCTAACCAGTGTTTCCGATGCCGGTTTAGAGCGATCAGTAATAGAATTAATAGACAGTTTACAGCAATCAGGCGATTTACAAATGCGCGTGTATGCGATGGTAAGTAATACAACAGAGAATTTAGACTATTATCTTACAAAAGGAAAAATTAAGACGCCGCGCTTAAATGTGCAATCAGTTAAAGTTTATGCGGACGGTGCGCTAGGTTCGCGAGGGGCAACGTTAAAGGCACCGTACAGTGATCAACACAATCATTTTGGAAATATGGTTATTGGCACATCTGAATTTAGAGCTCTAGCCACTAAAATAGAAAAGGCGGGTTACCAAATGAATACGCACGCTATTGGAGATTCGGCAAATCGGTTTGTATTGCAGACGTATGAGAAAACACTTCAAAATAAAACTAATAAACGCTGGAGAGTAGAACACGCGCAAATTATTACGGATAATGATTTTGAATACTTTAAAAATGAAAATATTATCCCATCAGTGCAACCTACCCACGCCACAAGCGATATGTATTGGGCTGAAGAACGCTTGGGTACCAATCGTATTCGCGGCGCCTATGCGTATAAAGAACTCTTAAAGGCTAGCGGTAAAATAGCATTAGGTACAGACTTCCCAATAGAGCAGGTGAGTCCGTTATTAACCTTTTATGCAGCGGTAGCCAGAAAAGATACTAATAACTATCCAGAAAATGGTTTTCAGAAAGAAAATGCACTAACCCGTGAAGAAACCTTAAGAGGAATGACTATTTGGGCGGCCTATTCTAATTTTGAAGACCAAGAAAAAGGGAGTATAGAAGTCGGTAAGTATGCAGATTTTGTTATATTAGATAACGATATAATGACCACCCCTGTGGAAAACATACCTGAAATAACAGTATTACAAACTTTTATTGGTGGTGTTAAGCAATAGTGGAGCGCGGTTTAAATTACTAAATTAAATATAAAACTATGAAATTATTATGTGCTTTATTACTGAGTTTTACAGTGTTAACAACTGCCGTTGCTCAAGACGATGATTATGTGTTTGCTGTAAACGAGTGTATAGAAAATAATGGCACACTAGCATATTACGATACTGTTTTAGATGCAATGTTTTTAGATTTTAAAACCGAATTTCAAGCCAATAATATCCCGAATTCTGTGTGGGAAACTGTAGAGAAAGAAAAGAAATATGCAAAAGAGGGGTTGGCGACAATGTTATCGCGAGCTTATAAAGAACATTTTACACTTCAGGATTTAGAATTGATGAATGAGTTGTATGCATCAAAAACCGGACAGAATATGTTGCAAAACAAATCGCTTTCAAAAAAAGACAAGGCGTATTTAGATCGCTTTTATAATAGTGCTACCGGTAAAAAAATTCAAAATACCCAAAGTGAAATGAGCGCTTCGTTAAGACGATTGGCAAAAATATGGATTAACAATACATCCAATAAGGTCGCAACAATACTTTCTGAAAAAGGGTATTCGCTTTAAAATATTTACTTACACCCACAAACGGGCTAAATAGTCAAAATGCTCACCTTCATGAACCATTTCGCAATGCATTCCAGAGGATGCTGCTGCTATGTGTAACGATGAAAAATCGAGGTATAGCCATTTCATAGGGACTTCTTCTTCGTCTTTATAGCTTAAAAAATAATCGACTTCTCCATGATAGCCTTGGTGTAAATCTTGCCAAAAACCACCATCTTCGTCTTCGAACATATACGTAATATCGCTAGAATCTATTAAAATCTGGCCCCCAGGATTGAGTAAGCTTTTTAGATGCTTCAGATATTTAGGGATATTTTGAAACGTTTGAAAAATACCAGTACCATTCATTAACAGTAAAATAGTATCGAAAGTTTCGGTCTCCTCTAATAATGCTTTATGCTCAACGTGATTAACACCACGTAATTCGCAAACACGGACCGCACCTTTAGAATAGTCAATAGCTTTTACGATAAAGCCATTGTCTTGTAAATATAGGCTATGACTTCCTGCACCAGCACCCACATCTAAAACAGTTCCTTTTACTAATGACAAAGCCTCTTGCTCTATAGATGGCATAGCGTTAAATCCTCTAAATAAGTAGGGAATAGGAAGCGTGTCTTCTTCAGAAATACTGGTAGATGTTATTATGTCTTCAGTATAATTATTATTCTGATAATCTAATAAAGCGGTGCCGAAAAGGTCTTTCATTTAAAAAATGTGTTTCATTTCCATAGTAAACGGAAATCTCTTTTATACTTTTGTACTATGCAAGACGAAATTAATAATCTGCCAAAGTTGGCCAAAGATAAGCATAAGGAGAACAAAACGTTTTTTACTAAGCTAAAAAAAAAGCCGCCTAAACAATTAGATTATATTATGCAAGAGCTCCACGATAAGGAGTTCCAGCGTACCGACTGTTTAGAGTGTGCTAACTGTTGTAAAACAACAGGGCCGCTATTTACAGATAAAGATGTGGACCGTATAGCGAAGCATTTTAAAATGAAAACGCAACAGTTTATTGAGCAATTTCTACGGGTGGATGAAGATAATGATTATGTGTTGCAGTCGGTGCCTTGTACTTTTTTAGGAGCCGATAATTATTGTTCTATTTACGAGGTGCGACCAAAAGCATGTCGCGAGTTTCCACATACCGATCGCAAGAAATTTCAACAAATCTCTAATATTACCCTTAAAAATGTAGCGGTTTGTCCGGCGGCATTCAATATTGTGGAAGCTATGAAAGCGCGAATAAAGCTTTAGATAATTTATGGGATCGAGTGATGAATTAAAGAGAGACTATTTTTTATTAAGAAATTCATTATATTTATTGGATAACCAAAAACCTACCTATGAAAAAATCGCTTATACTTTTA
>JAGPVI010000340.1 GCA_018067115.1 Bizionia sp.
AATATGCGACACTTTACTTTCTGGTAACAGATTGAATTTTAAAAGTGACAGATACACACCGGTAACCGTAATTATTATAATTGGAATTAAGGACAATCGCCCTAAAACTACGTGCCAATATTGCGCGAAATTATCATTTACAATTTTTGAAAAAAACTTTTTAAAACTTCGCTGACGTTTAATTATTAACACTGCACCCGAAACAGCAATTAGAAAGAGTAAAAATGAGCATAACCCTACAAAGAAACGCCCAACGCCTTTTAAAAACAGTGAACGATGCAGGGTGGTTGCAAATTGAAATACTTTTGACGGTTCTATTTTTTCACCTAAATATTGAGCAGTAATAGGATTAAAATAACCATTTAAATTTTTGCCATCGTCTGTAATAACTGAAGCTGAAACAAAATCGTTTGTATCTATTTCTAGCGTGGTTACTTCGGGATATGCACTTTTAAAAACAGCCAATGTTTCGGCCAAAGAGACCGTATCGAAGCCTTCGCTTTTAAAGGACTCCAATTGCTCTGAAATAGGCTGAAAAGCTAAGATAATTCCGGTAACAGAAGCTAGAAAAATAAAAACAAAAGAAGATACAGCAAGCGCAAGGTGGCTGTATCTCCAAATTGAAATAGTCATATTAAATACCGTTTAGTTTAGGTTTACTTAATTGGGCATTAAACGTACGTAACGTATAAACCCGGTCCCTTCTTGCTTACTTTTTACGGTTTCGGAAGTTAAAGGAAACTGAACATCTTTGGCATAGTATTCTTGATCTTCTACAGCGGTTTCAAAACGAATACTAAAGCCGGCATCAATTTTAGAGTCGTCGATGTCGATTATACTAATACTTCGCGCACCGCCAGCTATCGTCGCCCCAGTTATTGCATCAATATTAGTTCGTTTTTTTCCGAAAAAGTTCCACCACTCAGATATATCGTGGTACCACTCGTCATCGTCCCCTTGAACAGCAAGTGTTTCTTCGTAATCCCCATTAGGATTTAATAAGGACACGACAACGTAAGCCGATTCCCCTGTATAATTCGTCATTTGAATCATACATTTATACTTTGTACTTTCCGATGGTATTGTAAAAGAAAGGAGTCCGAATAAAACCACTCCTAAAACTAGTAATTGTTTATAAATCTTCATTGTTTATTTTATTTTAAAAATTCGATTGCGATATTGTCCGCCTTTAAAATTTCGTTTTCTGATGCTAAATCGTATGCTGTTTCTTCAAAATCTGTTACCACATCTTTTTGTGCGCCAATAGATAATAAATATTTAAGTGTTTCGGCATCTTTAGCTAACATTGCTGCTTTATGTAACGGCGTTAACCCTTCGTTGTTTTTAGCATTGACATCGGTACTAAGACCTGCCGCAAATTTAAGAAGGTCTAAATTATTAGTATCTAAGGCTAAATGAAATACAGTATTTCCATTTTTCTGAGTTTTTGAAACATCTAAACCCTGTGTCGATAATGCAATAAACTTACGTTTAAAATCTCCTTTTGTAGACGCTGAATACGACTGCATTAAATACGGTGTTAATGTGTTTCCGTTAGCATCGGTTACCATTACATTGGCTTCGTTAGCGATTAAAAACGCTACTACTTCTGGTGTATTATTTGCAACTGCTAAAGTTAATGCAGACTCTCCTTTTTTATTTTGGTGATTAATAGAGTTTACGTGTTTAAAAAGAAACTGAATAACCTCTAGTTCGTTATTTTTTACTGCATTAAAAAAAGCGGTGTTTCCAGAATTATCCTCTTGGTTTACATTAACTCCTTTCTTTATAAAATAAGCAAGGGTAGCGATGTCTTTTGTTTTAAGCGCTAGGGCGTGCAATGGCGTTTCTCCAGAGTTTGATGTAACATTTGGTTTTAACCCTATACTTTCTAAATATTCAAACACTTCTAATCCGTTTGTTGTAGACCGTGTACCTTGACTAGCTGTAATAAAAGCGTTATCGTTTCCTGTAATACCTTTGTTTACTAATTGCTTCATCATCTCCATGTTTCCGCTTTTAGCAACATAATTAAATAGCCCATTACCATTTGCATCGACACTATTAATAGATACTCCTTTTTTTGTAAAATACTCTATTAAAGCAAAGTCTTTAACAGAAGGCGCCGCTAATAACAGAGCATTTGCCCCGTAAGGCGTTAAATCTGTTTTAAGATTTGCCCCGTTTGCTAAACATAGATCGTATACTTTGGTGTTTGTTTGTCCGGATCCTGCAGCAAAATTAAGAATAGTACTCCCTTTATCGTCTAAGATATTTGTTTTTGCGCCTTTACTTAAAAGGTGTTTCATTAATTCAACGTTACCTTTATAAGCTGCCCAGAACATATAAGTTCTTCCGTCGTGCGTTAATTTATTTACATCGTTCCCGTCTAAAGCAATACTATGTTTTATAGTTTTTAATGGTGCGTTTTGTAAAATAGCATAAACGATACCGTTAAATGCTCTTCCGTTTAATTCTGATATATCATTTCCTGCTTTAACTTGAACATCGACCATTTCGACTGTTGGACTTTTTTTCCAAAAATCTTGGTTTAAAAAAATGTTTTCTTGTGCTTGTGCTGCCCCCCCTATAAACAGGACAAAGGCAACTACTAATTGTTTTAAATTTCTCATCTTACTCTTTTACAAATGATTCTATAACCGGATTAATTTGTTCTGGTGTTTTATAATTCACATTAATGAACAACCATTAAACTACTATTTCATGAACACAATTTAGAATGAATTAAAATAACAGTCTTAATTTCGTGCAAATATAAAGTAGAATGAGTCTAAATAAAAATAATAGACTGTCTTTTTTAGGTGATTTTAGGGACTTTCTTTGGGAAAAGAATCTGAAATAAAAGTAATTAACGGGTAGTAAAACACTTACATCGTTTTTAAGATGCTGACAAACAGAACCAAATTGTGTTGGATATTACACTTCTAGAATAACGCAATTACTATTATCACAGAAATACAATAACGAGCATATAATGGTCGCACGGAATTTTAAGGTTATACATTGACCGTACGACACAGCAAAAATGAAGAAATAATCGTATTATTTACTGGTACTTATTTATACCATCAATAGGGATACATTTTCAATTAGATTGCAGATTACACCTGAGAAGAACAGCCTCCTAAAATAAAAAAGCCGCTTGAACTAATTGTTTCAAACGGCTTTTAATTTTAATTATTCAAGATGATAAATCTCTCTAATTTCGTCAAGAATTTTTTCGAAATCAATTTTTAAATCAATTAATTCACCCGAATGAATATCGAATACCCAACCATGAACGACTAAATCGCGATCTCT
>JAGPVI010000218.1 GCA_018067115.1 Bizionia sp.
TGCTAAAAATGATACGCCAAATACTTTGGAAAAAACGTTAACCCAATTCCCACTTATTTGCTGTTATTTTCTTATTGCGATTCTGCAACATCAAACTAATGACTCAGATTAAATCTATTACACCAAGCTTTAAAGCGTTACTCCCCTTTTTTGTATTTATAATCACCTTCTTAAGTGTCGGGATCATTCAAAATGATTTCTATGCCCTACCCGCCCCTATAGCGGTAATTGCAGGAATTCTTATGGCATTCCTTATGTTTAAACAGTCTGTAAACTCTAAAATTAGTACGCTTTTAAAAGGCTGTGGAGACGATAAAATACTAACTATGTGTTTAATCTATTTACTAGCAGGTGCGTTTGCTGCAGTAACAAAAGCCACCGGTAGTGTAGATACAATAGTTAACTTAGGTCTAGATTTTATAAACATTCAATATATTTATTTTGGCGTATTTGTTATTGCTGCCTTTTTATCGGTTTCTACAGGAACTTCTGTTGGTGCCATTGTAGCTTTAGCGCCCATAGTTATTGGCTTTACAGATAAAGGTGATTTCTCTTTGGGTATTCTATGTGGTGCTTTATTAGGCGGTTCTATGTTTGGTGATAATTTATCGGTAATCTCAGATACTACAATCGCTGCCACTCAATCTTTAGGCGTTAAAATGAGTGATAAGTTCAAGGAAAATATTAAAATAGCTTTACCGGCTGCTATATTTACAATCGGGATTCTTATTTATCAAGGCTTAAGTTTAGAAACAAATGCTACTAGCACAATAGTTTACACGTACTCTGCACTTAAAATAGTCCCGTATTTAATTGTCATTATCCTATCGCTTATTGGTATCAATGTATTCGTTACTTTAGTTTTAGGAGTCCTTTCGGCAGGCGTTTTAGGCCTATATTATAACGATTTTTCAATTATCGAATTCACCCGAATATCCTACTCTGGCTTTACCAATATGACCGAAATATTCCTACTCTCTCTATTAACCGGTGGTTTAGCTGCTTTGGTTGCAAAAAATGGGGGTATTGAATTCATTTTAGTAAAAATTAAAACGCTCATAAAAAATAAGAAATCAGCACAGTTCGGAATTGCCGCTTTAGTTGGTACTATTAATATCGCTATCGCAAATAATACGGTTGCCATTATTATTACCGGTTCTATAGCAAAATCTATTAACGATGAATACGACTTAGACAATAAAAAAACAGCTTCTATTTTAGATGTTTTTGCATGTATTAGTCAAGGTATTTTGCCATACGGCGCACAAGTACTAATGATTTTAAGTTTCGCTAATGGGAAACTCACCTTTCTGCAATTGGTTTCTAATACGTGGTATTTGGCGTTATTACTGGTATCCACTTTAGGATATATTAGGTTTGGACGCAGTGTTAGGGCTTGAGTGTATACAATTATAGTCTCTCAGTTTAAAATTTAATAATTATATATATAAACCGCAATCACATTGTTTATTGGCACACTCTATTAGTAAAATTCAATTGTGGTCCATTAGGGTATAAAAAAAAGGAGAGGTATTCCTATGGGGATACCTCTCCTTTTATTAGCACTTTTTTAATTTACTTAATTTAATTTATTGGGGTTGAACCACTGTGTTTCCATCAAGAATCACAGCTGTTTGAGCTAGAGCTCTACCATTAAAAGTTGCCCCTGTTTGCATCGTTATACCTGTCATTGACAGAATAATTCCTTCGAAATGTGACGTCGTTCCGAGGCTTGCTTCCCCGGCTACTTGCCAGAAAATGTTAGATGCTTTTGCGCCGCCTTCTAAACTTATGTTTACGGCAGAACTCATTGTTAAATCACCTTCAATTTGGAAAATCCATACATCATCTGCTGTTCCTGAAATAGTAATATCGGTAGGTATTGTTACCGTACTCGACCATTTATAAAGACCAGAAGTTAACGTTTGTCCGCCAATATTTCCTGCACCAAGTTCAACATAATCAGGGGTAGGACGACCAGCTGCATCATTGTATGCTGTAATCATATTTTCAACTGCTGTAGTTAAATTTGTTGAGGTTGGCGCTACCATATCTGCTGCGTATACTTTTCCCGTAATTTGAGCAGACGTTGCAAAACCTGTAAAATCTGTTAATGATAATCCCGTGATATAAGACGTAGCTGCAGGACTTAACCCAAGATTTCCGGTAATTGCTGAGGTTGGATTATTATTAATGGCCGTTTTAGCCAGAATAACATAATTCCCTGCAGAACCGAGGTTAACAACGGCTAAACCAGGTTCATCGGCGCTTGTTGTAAAATGCAATTCTGTATTTGTTTCAAGAGCATTTCCGGCTACATCTGTTATTCCTGTAGTTAATGTTGCCACATACTGCGTTTCAGGATCTAGAATAGTACTAGACACAAATTTTGCCGTAGTTCCCGAATAGGAAACACTTCCTTCTAAAGTAACACCTGCTTGTTCTAAGGAAAACGTTAAATCATTAATAGTTGAAGGATTTAAAGCTTCACTGAAATTTACAGAAATAACTTTATTTCTTGCCACGTTCATCTCATTATCAATCGGATCTGTTGAAATCACTGTTGGCGAAATAACATCCGCTTCGGTTAAAGTACCCGTAGTAAAACTCCATACCGAAGGTGTTTCAATTGCTCTTCCTTCCAAATCTCTAGCTTCGGTCGTTAACGTTGCTGTATAAGTAGTTAATGACTGTAAAATGGCGGTTGGCGAAAAACTTGCGGTGGTTCCCGAATAACTAACATCTCCAGTAACACTGAGTTCACCAAAATTAAGAAGAAAGGAGTTTGCGTTAATAGATGCAGGGTCCATAGCTTCGCTAAACTCAATTGTAATCACTTTGTTGCGGGGCACCTCAGTGACATTGTCTGCTGGATTGGTAGAATTTATTTCTGGTGGAAGATTTATATGTATGTCGTCATCTTCTGAACAACTTGTAAATGAAATTACCATTACTATCGTAAAGGCGGCTAATACATTTTTTATATTCATATATCTATAGGTATTATTGAATGTGAAATAATTATCACGATTACAATGTCGACTTTAAAACTCGTTGCTTTTTATCATTTAACACAAATAGCTGTTTTTGGTAGGACTACTAATCGTTAGAACAGTATACTACTTCGATATATAGAGCTTATTTGATTAATATAGTTTTATTATGTACCTGACTTTAGTGTTAAAATACACTTGGCCTACACTTTATTCATTATAAAACCATAAAATTCAATTATTAATACATGTCTAAAATGTTTCAATTATTACATTCTTTATTAATAGTATCTTTTTAATGTAATATGTGGCAACAATACAAGTTATAAACTCTTGTTAAAAAAAGAATGAACGTTCACTTTTTACTTATCTTTGTGTCCTATTAAAGAAAACACTATGGCTAAACTTCAAAAAAGTATAGAAAAACGAAATGCATTAGTAGGTGCCACAATCGATCTTGTAAACAACAACGGTTTTCACGCGACACCCATTTCTAAAATAGCGAAACTGGCCAACGTGTCTCCCGCAACTATATATTTATATTTTGATAATAAGCAAGATTTAGTAAATAAAGTATACATAGAAGTTAAAGCAACTTTTACAGATTATGCTTTTAAAACCTATTCGCCTGAAATGCCGGTAGCGGAAGGTTTCGAATTGATATGGAAACGCATAGCCGATTTCAAACTAAAACAAAGTCGTGAATCGCTGTTTCTAGCCCAATGTGATAATGCTCCAATTATTGATGAAGCCAGTAGACAAGAAGGCATTAGTCACCTAAAGCCCCTACTCGATTTATGGCAACGTGGTAGAGAAGAAAGTGTTATTAATCCTATTTCAGATTTTCTATTGTATGCTTATACGATTAATCCGTTATCCTTTTTAATGATAATGCAACAACGTGGCGTTTTTAAAATAGAAGAATCGCATATCGAAGACGCCTTTCAAGCGGCTTGGAATAGCATAAAAAAATGCAATTAATAATGAAAAAAACAGCTATTATATTAGGCGCTTCAGGGGTAACAGGCTCATACCTGCTTAAAAAAATTATTAAAGATGATGCCTTTAATAAAATTAAACTGTTCTCGCGATCAAAAATTGAAGGTTTACCAACCTACGTGGAGCAATACGTTGGTGATCTTTTAAAATTAGAGGAGTTTAAAACAGATTTTACCGCAGACGTCGTGTTTTGTTGTATCGGTACAACTGCAAGTAAAACACCTAATAAAACACAATACAAAGCTATTGATTACGGTATTCCTGTAGCGGCTGCAAAATTATGTAAAGCAAATAATATCCCAGCGTTTATGGTAATCTCCGCAATGGGAGCTAACAAAAACAGTAGTGTTTTTTATAATAAAACAAAAGGTGAAATGGAA
>JAGPVI010000221.1 GCA_018067115.1 Bizionia sp.
AAAAGATGGACGTACTACCTGCGTTAAGGATTGAGGCTTTGTTGGAGCTCTCCCGATTTTTTTTATCGGGAAGCGACTGCCGAAAGCCTGACCTCACCGCAAAACAAAACCGTGTTTTGCGGTGGGGTAACGCCCAAAAGATAATATAAGTAGAAAATATGCGTGTTTTGGTGTTGCTTGGTTATTTAGAACCTATTATCTTTGCTATTCGAATTTTAAAATTATTTATGATACATATCACATTACCCGATGGCAGTGTAAAGTCTTTTGATAAAGGGGCTACACCAATGGATGTTGCTAAGAGTATTAGCGAGGGATTAGCGAGAAATGTTATTTCTGCAAAATTTAACGGAACAATTGTAGAGGCGTCGACGCCTTTAACCGAAGATGGAACGCTTACCTTATTTACTTGGCAAAATGATGAAGGGAAGAAAGCATTCTGGCACTCGTCTGCTCACGTATTGGCTCAAGCTATTCAGGAATTACACCCAGATGCTAAGTTAACGATTGGCCCTGCTATTGATAATGGATTTTATTATGATGTAGATTTTGGTGAGGCTAGTATATCTGATAAAGATTTTAAAACGATAGAAACCAAAATGCTAGAGATTGCTCGTGGAAAGCACGAATTTTCTATGCGTGATGCGACTAAGGCTGAGGCTTTAGAATTATACAAAAACAATGCTTATAAGACTGAATTAATTGAAAACTTAGAGGATGGTACGATTACATTTTGTGACCATTCTACGTTTACAGATTTGTGTCGTGGTGGCCATATTCCTAATACTGGAATAATAAAGGCTGTAAAAATACTATCGGTTGCTGGTGCGTATTGGAGAGGAAATGAGAATAATACACAATTAACTCGTGTTTATGGTATTTCTTTCCCGAAACAAAAAGAGCTTACCGAATATTTACATTTATTAGAGGAAGCAAAAAAGAGAGATCATAGAAAATTAGGTAAAGAATTGGAGTTATTTACTTTTTCACAAAAAGTAGGTGCTGGTTTGCCTCTATGGTTACCAAAAGGAGCGGCTTTACGCGAGCGTTTAGAAAACTTTTTAAAGAAAGCACAAAAAAAGGCTGGATACGAAATGGTGGTAACACCACATATTGCACAAAAAGAATTGTATGTTACTTCTGGGCATTATGCTAAATATGGTGAAGATAGTTTTCAACCTATAAAAACACCAAAAGAAGACGAGGAATTTTTATTGAAACCAATGAACTGTCCGCATCACTGTGAAATTTATAATCACGCGCAATGGTCTTATAAAGATTTACCAAAGCGTTATGCTGAGTTTGGTACAGTTTACCGTTACGAACAAAGTGGAGAGTTACACGGTTTAACTCGTGTAAGAGGATTTACACAGGATGATGCTCATATTTTTTGTGCTCCAGACCAATTGGATGCAGAGTTTAAAGAGGTAATAGATTTAGTATTGTATGTTTTTGGTTCTTTAGGATTTGAAAACTTTACTGCACAAGTGTCTTTAAGAGACCCTGAGACTCCAGAAAAGTATATTGGAAGTCTTGAAAACTGGGAAAAAGCTGAGCAAGCTATTATAAGCGCTGCGAAAGATAAAGGATTGAATTATGTGATTGAAACTGGCGAAGCTGCCTTTTATGGTCCTAAATTAGACTTTATGGTCAAGGATGCTTTAGGACGACAGTGGCAATTAGGAACAATACAGGTAGATTACAATTTGCCAGAACGTTTTGAATTGAGTTATAAAGGTAGTGATAACGAAATGCACCGCCCAGTAATGATACACCGTGCTCCGTTTGGTAGTATGGAACGTTTTATAGCTATTTTACTAGAGCATACAGGTGGTAATTTCCCGCTTTGGTTGATGCCAAATCAGGTCTCTGTGTTAACTCTTAGTGAAAAATATGAAAAATACGGTGAAAAAGTTTTAAATTCGTTAGAAAATTACGAAATTCGCGCTCTTCTAGATAATAGGAATGAAACTATTGGAAAGAAGATTAGAGAAGCAGAAATGAGTAAGACACCATATATGATTATTATTGGTGAGAATGAAGAACAAGAAGGAAAAATATCTGTAAGAAAGCATGGCGGGGAAGACTTAGGCACGATTAGTGTAGAAGAGTTCTCTGAGATTGTTACTACAGAAATCAATAAAACATTAAAACAATTTTAAAACTAAGTTTAACTAAAATATTTAAGTCATAGCAATACGTAGAAAAAGATCAAGAGGACCTTTAAGAGTCATTAAAGAAGACCAACACAGAATAAACTCTAAAATTAGAGCTGAGAAAATACGTCTGGTTGGAGAGAACGTTGAAGTAGGAATATATTCAACCAAAGATGCTTTAGCACTAGCAGTAGAACAAGAATTAGATCTTGTTGAGATTTCGCCAAAAGCTGATCCTCCTGTTTGTAAAGTTATGGATTATAAAAAGTTTCTTTACGAACAGAAGAAACGCGATAAAGCAATAAAATCTAAAGCGTCTAAAGTAGTCATAAAAGAAATTCGATTTGGACCACAAACCGATGATCATGATTACGAATTTAAAAGAAAACACGCCGAGAAATTTTTAAAGGAAGGTGCTAAATTAAAAGCATTTGTATTCTTTAAAGGACGATCGATTGTTTTTAAAGAACAAGGACAAATACTATTGTTACGATTAGCTCAAGATTTAGAAGAGCTAGGAAAAGTCGAGCAAATGCCTAGGTTAGAAGGTAAACGTATGACCATGTTTATTGCTCCTAAAAAGTAAACCATTTATTAAGGAAAAATATTATAAGCGAAATAATTAAAACAAAGACACAAGATGCCTAAAATGAAAACAAAATCTAGTG
>JAGPVI010000233.1 GCA_018067115.1 Bizionia sp.
CAAATCCAATTTTTCCAAAAGCAGTAATGTTTTCAACCTTATAGTCACCATTTTGTTGCGGAATTAAGCGAAGTTTCTGTTTTTTTACAGAGCCGTTAATATGTGCATCTTTACTAATAGGGTAGGCGTAAACGTTGCTAACTAAGGGTTTTGTGTTGTCTTGTACTTCAATACCAAAAAGTAGGGGGTTTATAGGGCGCTCGTCGTTATCTCTAATTTCAAAATGCAAATGCGGACCGCCAGAACTACCACTATTTCCAGAATAGGCGATAAGTTGCGCTTTTAAAACAGGTAATTCGGTTGGAGTAGGGAAGACTTCAATTTCGAAAGATTCGCGTTCGTATTGTAGCTTTTTTATATAAGCTTCTATCTCTGGACTAAACTTTTGTAAGTGAGCATACACCGACGTGTATCCATTAGGATGGGTAATATATATGGCTTTTCCATAACCAAAATGAGCGATTTTTATACGACTAATATAGCCATCTGCAATAGCAAGTACATTTTGACCTTGTACTTGTTGGGTTTTTATATCTAAACCTGCATGAAAGTGATTAGACCGTAATTCTGCAAATGTGCCCGACAAAATAATAGGAATATCTAGAGGGGAACTAAAATAATCTTGAGGGTACGGATTTTGACTAAAAACAGAGTAGCTAAACAGGAAAAACAATAAGAATTTTCTCATATATATGAATTGTTAGGGCTAAAATATAAATTAGATTCCGATTATCAAATATAATTAAAAATACAAGCCTTTACGCCGGTTTTTGCCTTTACTAAATTTTTTTAAATTTTATGAAAAAAGAATTGCTAAATATATCTAGTTTATTAACTTTGTAATAATAAGTATTGAAATTTGCGAATGAGTAATATTGAAGATATAGTAGATGCTTTAGAAGATAAAATTGGAAAAATCTTGCATAAGCTAGAGGCTTTAAAACAAGACAATTTAAAGTTATCTGAAGCATTAAAAAGTTCTCAAACCACCATTCTAAGCCAAAACGAGCAATTGCGAGATTGGCAAGATAAGTATGAGACACTCAAAATGGCAAATACAATACTGGGCAGTGATGATGATAAAAGAGAAACAAAACTCAAAATAAATACATTAATACGAGAAATAGATCATTGTATTGGTCAACTCTCCGAGTAATGTTACATAGCAAAATATATGGCTGAAAAGCTAAAAATAAAGCTTTCGATAGCGAATAGAGTGTATCCTTTGACTATTTTACCAAGTCAGGAAGAGGGTTTGCGAAGTGCCGCTAAAAAAATTGACGCTATGATATCGCAATTTGAGCAAAGTTATTCTGTTAGAGATAAACAAGATGTTTTGGCAATGTGTGCCTTGCAATTTGCTTCTCAAGTAGAACAGAAAACTTTAGATAATGAACACGTAAGTGAAGATATAGAGAATAAACTTAAAGGTTTAAATGCTATATTACAAACTCATTTAAGTTCTTAATACGTTCTTATAAATAAACTAGGTTACTGCCTACATTAATTATTTTTTTTGATAAACTCAACGTTAATTCTTTAAAAAGGGTGAGTTGAAGTTGTAAAAGCGAGCTGCTAGTACTATTTATTTAGTGCTCGAGCAGATACTTGATCAGCTTGTTAGCCCTAAACTTGTTTTTAAGGAGTTTATACAAAACCAAAATTAGTGTAGGCTTTTTTTTTATATACTAACACTAAATAACTAATGGACAATACAATTTTAATAATTGTTGCAGGTGTTGCAGTTGGATCCTTAATAGGGTTTATTATTGCTAAAATACTTGAACGAAATAATGCTTCTAAGCTAATTAAAGGCGCAAAAAAAACAGCTTCCAATATCTTAAGAGAAGCTAAAAGTGAAGGAGAGAGCATTAAAAAAGATAAAATTCTTCAAGCAAAAGAGAAGTTTATCGAACTTAAAACAGAACATGAGAAAGTTATCTTTTCAAGAGATAAAAAGATATCGGATGTAGAGAAAAGAACACGAGATAAAGAGTCACAAATATCTAATGAGCTTTCAAAGACAAAGAAAATAAATGCTGATGTAGAGGCGAAAATAAAAGATTACGACTCTAAATTAGAGATCTTAGAAAGAAAACAAGACGAGGTTAATAGAATACATAAGAGTAAAATTGAGCAATTAGAAGTTATTTCTAGCTTAACGGCAGAAGAAGCAAAAGCACAATTAGTAGATTCCTTACGTAATGAAGCCAAAAGCGATGCAATGGCCTACATTCAAGATAAAATGGAGGAGGCTAAACTTACGGCGCAACAAGATGCCAAAAAGATTATTATTAATACTATTCAACGTATAGGTACAGAAGAAGCGGTAGACAACTGTGTGTCTGTATTTAATATTGAGTCTGATGATGTAAAAGGACGCATTATTGGTCGTGAAGGACGAAACATTCGTGCTATTGAAGCAGCTACCGGTGTAGAAATTATTGTCGATGATACGCCAGAAGCAATTATATTATCGTGCTTCGATTCTGTACGTCGTGAGATTGCGAGATTATCGTTACATAAATTAGTAACCGATGGACGTATTCACCCAGCACGTATTGAGGAAGTCGTTAAGAAAACTCAGAAACAAATAGAACAAGAAATTATAGAAGTAGGTAAGCGTACGGTTATCGATTTAGGAATTCACGGATTACATCCTGAATTAATAAAAATGGTAGGACGTATGAAATACCGCTCGTCTTACGGACAGAATTTATTACAACACTCGCGTGAAGTCGCTAAATTATGTGGTGTAATGGCAGCCGAACTAGGCTTAAACCCTAAATTAGCTAAACGTGCTGGTTTATTACACGATATTGGTAAAGTACCAGATGCCGAAGCAGATATGGAAACACCACACGCCATTTTAGGTATGCAGTGGGCAGAAAAGTATGGTGAGAAAGAAGAGGTGTGTAACGCTATTGGAGCCCACCACGACGAAATAGAAATGACGTCATTACTATCGCCAATTGTACAGGTTTGTGATGCTATATCTGGAGCGAGACCAGGCGCAAGACGTCAAGTTCTAGATTCTTACATTCAACGATTAAAAGATTTAGAAGAGGTAGCTCTTGGGTTTGGCGGTGTTAAAAAAGCATATGCTATTCAAGCAGGTAGAGAACTTCGTGTTATTGTAGAGAGTGAAAAGGTAAACGATCAAAGAGCATCGGAATTATCATTTAGTATTTCTCAAAAAATACAAACAGATATGACGTATCCTGGTCAAGTAAAAGTAACAGTGATAAGAGAAACGAGAGCTGTTAACATAGCGAAATAAGAGTCTCAATCATTATATATAAAAAAAAATCCAACGTCTTTACGTTGGATTTTTTTTGTTTGGCATTGTAATAGTAAAAGTGGTACCCACATTTACGGTACTATTAATTGAAATAGTACCTTTGTACGCTTCAATTTGATTTTTAATAAGGTAAAGCCCTACACCTTCAGAGTTTTTATTGGTATGAAAGGTTTTGTAGAGTTTAAAAATGTCTTTCCCAAATTTTTCTAAATCCAGCCCTATACCATTGTCCGAAACTGTAATAATTATAGAGTCTTTTTTCGTGTGAGACTGGATTTTTATGACAGGATCTCTATGAGGATGTTTATATTTAATAGCATTCGATAATAGGTTTTGGATAATGCTTTCTAAATAAGCAGAGTTATAGTAAATACAAACATTTTTACTCACTCGGTTGTATATTGTGGCATTACTCTTTAAAATTATAACATCTAATAGTTGTAAGCTTTCCTCTATAAAATCGTTTAAGTTTAGCAGTTCGGTATCTGTTTCTTTTCTAGACTGTACAGAAACTATTTGTTTAAGATTATTTATAGTTTTATTTAAAGAATTAGCGACGTGGTTTAAATGACTAATGAGTTCGTTTTTTTCAGTATCATCGTCTGCTTCATTATAAAAAGCTAATAAACTCTCAAAATTTGCGGCGTGCTCTTTTAAGTTATGTGTAACAATATGCGCGAAGTTTTTAAGTTTCTTATTCTGCTCGGTGGTAATATTAAGTGTGTTATTTATTTTATCTTCATTTTCCACCTGCTCAGTAATATCGGTGTGTGTACCAATAAAACGTAGGTAATTACCGTCGACATCGCGTTCTACAATCTGGCCTTTGTCTAAAATCCATTTATACTCACCATTTTTACATTTAATTCTGTGTTTGTTTATATAAATTGACTTTAAACCTAACACATGATCGTTAAAATCTTTATGGTACTTCGCACGATCTTCGGGATGCACTAAATTATTCCAATCATCAATATTATCGCCAAAATTATCATCATCTAATCGGCCTATAATAGCCTTCGAGGACTCAGAAAAATAGACACTACGTGTTTTAGCATTAAACTCCCACATTCCAATTTTTGAAATGCTTAAAGCAATTTCCCATTTTCTGGAGTCAAAATTATTTATTTTATGACGTGGGTTTTGGTGCATTTATTCTGTTTATCTAATAATGATTTCTATATATTACTATGAATTATTTAATAATTTAGTAAAATAATTAGTAAAAATGTGATTTAGAGAATTAAAAAATCTCATTTTTCTATTAAAAGCAAAAAACACAGGAGGAATAACTAAGGTCGAGGATGAAAATTATGCATCACTTCAGTAAGGTGCTTTCTATCTACATGAGTGTAAATTTCGGTCGTTGTTATGCTTTCGTGACCGAGCATTAACTGTATGGCTCTTAAATCTGCACCATTCTCTAATAAATGCGTTGCAAACGAATGCCTAAAGGTGTGTGGAGATATTTTCTTGTTTAAATTAATTTTTACTGCCAATTGTTTAATAATAGTAAAAATCATTGCTCTAGTGAGTTGTTTACCACGTCTGTTTAAAAATAAAACATCGCGATGGTCGTCGGCAATAGTTTGATGATTTCGAATACTGTCCTTATATATAGAGATAAATTTAACTGTAGACTCAATTATAGGTACAAAGCGTTGTTTATCTCCTTTACCGGTTACTTTAATAAAACCTTCTTCAAAATACAAATCCGAAATTTTTAGATGTGTCAGTTCGCTAACACGGAGTCCGCAGCCATATAACACTTCTAGTATAGCACGGTTGCGTTCGCCTTGCGGGCTACTTAAATCTATTGCAGCAATAAGTCGGTCTATATCAGTTTCGCTTAACGTATCGGGGAGTTTGCGGCCTATTTTTGGAGAATCGATGGTGTCTAGTGGATTGGTTTCTCGGTAGCCTTCAAAAATTAAATAGTTAAAAAAGCCTTTTAACCCCGATATAATTCTCGATTGTGATCTCGGATTGACTTTTTTTGCAAGATCATAAATAAACTCTTGTACATTAGGTTTTGTAATTTTAATAGGAGATATGGGCATCTCGTGGTTTTCTAAATACTTAATAAGTTTGGTGACATCAAGGCGATAGTTATTTATGGAGTTTTCAGACAACCCACGTTCTATTTGCAGATATAAACAGTAGTCTTTTAAAGCGTGTTCCCATTTCATAAGCTCAAATGTATTCAATTATTAAGAATTAATTCAAATTATTTCGTAACTCTCTGATTATGAGGAAGAGGTATGAGATTTGTTAATAAAAATGTTAATAACTCAATGATAAGTGTAAATATTTAGAATAAAATTGATTAGTTTGCATCTGATTAATCAATTAACAAATAATCAAATTATGAAAAAAGTAATTTTATGTGGTGCTATTGCACTATTCGGATTTTTAAGTGCTAACGCGCAAGAAGTGAAATTTGGAGTGAAAGCAGGTGTTAACTTAGCAACCATTGGTGGTGATGTAGAAGATGCGGATGGCCGTACCTCTTTTCACGTTGGTGGTGTAGCAGAGATAATGATTTCTGATAAGTTTTCTGTTCAACCAGAATTATTGTATTCTGCTCAAGGATTACAGAGTGAATACACTGAAACCTTTTTTGGGAGTGACGTTAAATTTGAAGAAAAATTAAAGCTAGATTATATTAACTTACCTATAATGGCTAAGTATTATGTAGCTGAAGGTTTAAGTATTGAAGCTGGACCACAAGTAGGTTTCTTAATATCTGCAGAATCTGAAATTGAGGCTAGCTC
The DNA here is from genome assembly GCA_018067115.1 of Bizionia sp. GTDB lineage: Bacteria > Bacteroidota > Bacteroidia > Flavobacteriales > Flavobacteriaceae > Bizionia. The sequence continues at coordinate 6,076 of JAGPVI010000233.1, forward strand.
TGAAGGTGATTCAGAAAATCAAACTCAAGATGTTAAAGATGGTTTTAAGAGTATAGATTTCGCAGCAGGAATAGGTCTAGGTTATAAATTAGACTCAGGATTAAATTTCTCAGCTCGTTATACTTTAGGTTTAGCTAACATTGCAGAAGATGCTGGTGATGACTTTAGTATTCAAAACAATGTATTACAAGTATCTTTAGGATATATGTTCTAAGACAAAAAAAAATGTATTATAGAAAGCCAGAACGTAACAGTTCTGGCTTTTTTGTTTTAATAAAGTACGTTTTATTATAAAGTAAACTCAGGTTGATTTATCTGTATTCATAGTATAAACCGAAGCTTTCCGCTTCGGTTTTTTTTTGCTTCATTAAGTTGTTAAACCTAACTTAAAGCTTCTTAAAATTACTATAAAACTCTGTTAAGATAATTTTAAACGCCAGTCTATCCACCAAAATAATGTGTTGCTTTGTTTGAAACAACTAAAAACAAATATTATGAAAAATTTATGTATAGCTGTTGTTATTGCAGCTTCTAGTGTATTAAGTGTTTCAGCACAAAACACAAATCCTCAAAGAGATGTACAATTGGGTGTTAAAGGTGGTATGAACTTTTCTACCATTACTGGAGACGATTTTAATGATTTAGATTCTAGAACAAGTTTTAATGCTGGTTTGGTAGCAGAAATTCCAATTACAAATCGATTTTCCATTCAGCCAGAGGTGTTTTATTCGGGACAGGGCTTTGATATAAAAGAAATAGATCAAGACAATGTTTTCGATACAGATCAAAATATAGAATACCAATTAGATTATATTCAAGTACCAATTTTAGCTAAGTTTTATTTAGTGGATGGTTTAAGTATTGAGGCGGGTCCGCAATTTGGGTTTAAAATTAATGAAGAAATCGATAGTCAGCCAAACTCAGACGGCGGCGATGTAGATATCAGTAATGAAGACTCATCAGTTAAAGATTTTGAAACTAGTATTACAGGAGGTTTAAGCTATAAGTTTAGTAGTGGATTTTTTGTATCTGGTAGATATACGTATGGACTAACAAACCTTTTTGATGACGATTCTGCTTTAAAAAATGTAGATGCTAAAAATGCGGTAGCTCAAGTAGGAGTTGGTTTTATGTTTTAAGACTTTTATAGTAAAAAATAGTACACTTTTAAATGTGTACATAGGGCTAAAACCCATAAACCTGAACAGTCAAAGTACTGTTCGGGTTTTTTTATTACTATAACAACCGTATTTAAATGTCTTAAAATGTTAAAAAACATAACGGAAACCATTGGTTTTATTTTAAGCTGAATTTTCGAGAGTTATTAACAATATGAAAATTAAGTTGTTAACAATTCAGGTCTTTTTTAAGGTCTTAAAAAGGTGTTAATTTCGTGTTTTTGGGTGTTAAAAATTGGTTTGCAACTTACAATATCGCCTAACTTTGCATCTTCAAAATTAAATAAACATATTATGAAAAAATTATTTTTTGCTGCTTTATTAGCAGGATTTGCGTTCAACACAGCAAGTGCACAGGACGAAGAAGGAACTAAAGGTTTTGCAAAAGGGGATGTTTTTATGTCTGGAAGTGTAGGATTTAGTAGTGATTCTCAAGGAGACACATCGTTAAAAGGATTTACAGTTGCGCCAAGAGCTGCTTACTTTATTTCTGATAACATTGCCTTAGGTGCAAAGCTAGGTTACACTTCTGCTAAAGAAGAAGAAAAAGGTTTCGATGGAACAGACGAAGCTAAAAATTCAGCGATCGAAGCTGGCGTTTTTGGACGTTACTACTTTACACCTGCTAGCCAATTCTCTATTTTTACAGAACTAGGTGCAGGTTATGTGCATTCTAAGTACGAGGAAACTGGAAGAGAAGATCTTAAAGCTGACGGTTTTAATGTAGCATTCGCTCCTGGTGTTAGCTACTTTATTTCTGAGCACTTTGCTTTAGAGGCTTCTTACGGTTTAATTAGCTACAATTCTGATAAAATTGATGTTGATGGAGCTGAGTCTAGAGACCGTTTTAATGCAGGTTTAGATTTAGGAGACATTAATTTAGGACTTGTTTACAAATTCTAATTAGTAGTAAACTATTTATTATAGAAGCCGAAGTTTAAATACTTCGGCTTTTTTTGTGCCATAACTTTTGTATTTTTGATTGTAGGAATAAGACGTAAACACAGATTTGAAACAGAATAGCAGCTATGAAAAAACTAATTATAATTAACGGTCCAAATTTAAACTTACTAGGTAAACGCGAACCCAATGTGTATGGTAGTTTATCGTTTACCGAATTTTTTACAGCGGTACAAGATAAATACCCGCATTTAAGTATAGAGCATTTTCAATCTAATATAGAAGGGGAGCTTATTACCAAATTACAGGAGTGCGGTTTTACTTACGATGGTATTATATTAAACGCTGCCGCATATACACATACCTCTGTAGGCATTGGCGACGCCGTAAAAGCAATAGAAACACCAGTTGTAGAAGTGCATATCTCTAATACTTTTGGACGCGAGGAATTTAGACACCAATCGTTTGTTTCTCCAAACGCAAAAGGTGTTATTTTAGGTTTCGGATTGCAAGGTTACGAGCTCGCTATAGAAAGTTTTATGTAATTAAACATACGCTCGTTAAATGCTTTGTTGGTGTTAGAAATATAATTTTCTTAATAATAGCAGTGTTCTAGACAACACCGTTTAAAGTGTTGTTAAACCAAAAAGTATCTGCTATTAAAGGGGACATCAAATAATAATAAATTAGCTATTTCACCATAGTTTTACTTTAGCTTAGGTCGCTCTATAAAATATATAAAACAAAAAAAATGCGATTGTTTCCAATCGCATTTTTTTATTTATAAGTCGTGTAGTACACGGTAAATTTATAAATGTATTACTTCATCGTAAGCATCTGCAACAGCTTCCATAACCGCCTCACTCATTGTAGGGTGGGGGTGAACCGCTTTTAATACTTCGTGACCAGTAGTTTCTAGTTTTCTACCTAAAACTGCTTCCGCAATCATATCTGTAACACCAGCGCCAATCATATGGCAACCTAACCATTCGCCGTATTTAGCATCGAAAATTACTTTTACAAATCCGTCTTTAGTTCCGGCAGCACTAGCTTTTCCAGAAGCCGAGAACGGGACTTTTCCAACTTTAATATCTAATCCTTTATCTTTTGCTTGTTGTTCGGTTAAACCAACACTAGCAATTTCCGGAGACGCATACGTACATCCTGGAATGTTTCCGTAATCTAAAGCTTCAACGTGTTGTCCAGCAATTTTTTCAACACATAAAATACCTTCAGCACTTGCTACGTGAGCTAAGGCTTGACCAGGAGTTACATCGCCAATTGCATAATATCCAGGAATATTTGTTTGGTAGTAATCGTTAACCAATATTTTATCTCTATCTACAGCAATTCCTACGTCTTCTAAACCAATACCTTCAATATTCGTTTTAATTCCAACGGCACTAAGCACGATATCGGCCTCTAAAACCTCTTCGCCCTTTTTAGTTTTTACAGTTGCTTTAACACCATCACCAGAAGTGTCAACATTAGTCACTTCTGCGCTAGTCATAATTTTTATACCACTTTTCTTAAACGATTTTTCTAATTGCTTAGACACGTCAATATCTTCAACAGGTACAATATTTGGTAAATACTCTACAATAGTAACATCGGTTCCCATTGCCTTATAAAAGTAAGCGAACTCAACACCAATAGCACCAGAACCTACAACAATCATTTTCTTTGGTTGTTTCTTTAAGGTCATTGCTTGGCGGTATCCAATCACTTTTTCACCATCTTGTGGTAAGTTAGGTAACTCGCGAGAACGTGCCCCAGTAGCCACAATAATATGTTCTGCGCTATATTCTTTACCATCAACGTCTACTTTTTTACCAGGTTTTAGTTTCCCAAAGCCATTAATAACGTCAATTTTATTCTTTTTCATTAAAAACTGAACCCCTTTGCTCATCCCTTCTGCCACATTACGGCTACGGTTTACAACAGCGTCAAAATCTTTATCGTACTCTTTAACCACTAAACCATAATCGTTAGCGTGCTTTAAGTATTCAAAAACTTGCGCCGATTTTAATAAAGCTTTCGTTGGGATACACCCCCAGTTAAGGCAAACGCCACCAAGGCTTTCCTTTTCAATAACAGCGGTTTTAAAACCTAATTGCGATGCTCTAATGGCAGTAACATAGCCACCAGGACCACTTCCAAGAACAATAATATCGTATTTACTCATTGGTAATTTTTTAATTTGTTTAAAGAAGCTACGAATTTACAAAACTAAGCGCTAATATTAAATTGAACGTCCATATTTATTTGGGCGTGCCCTAAAGGTCGTGCTTTACGCTTTATCTTTTTATAGAAAAAATAAAAAGGATGCCGCTGCAATCACTCACGCAACAGTTAAAGAAATCTATTATTCTTCTACATTATTTATGGCATTGAGATCTAATTTCATACCCTCATGCGATGCTGTAAAACCTAGACCTAAATAAAAATTAATGGCTTTTGGTCTTTTTTTATCTGTGGTTAATTGTAAAACGTGGGCATTGCGCCCTTTAGCACGTTTTATAGCCCATTTAAACATAGCGTTGCCGTAGCCCATTCCTCTAAAATCTCTTTTAATTCTAACCGCTTCAATCTCTGCTCTAAGTCCGCCCTTATAGGTTAAGTACTGATTAAATGACAGCTGTAACGTGCCAATTATTTCCGCTCTATCGTTCTCGACTACAATAAGTTCTTGATTTGCATTTGCTGTAATTATTTTAAAGGCTTCAATGTATTCTTTAGGTAGTGGCACCGTAAAGTGCTCTCTTGTTTTTCCTAATTCATCATCTGCAATCATTTCTATAATGGCAGAAAGGTCTTTTTC
>JAGPVI010000242.1 GCA_018067115.1 Bizionia sp.
AAAAAATCTTCTTCTATAATTCTAGGGGCAAGATTTAAATAGTTATTTTTTAAAAACTCGACGCTATCTCTATCTATTTCTATGGCGTAAAGTGTGCATTCTTTTTTAAGTAAGTACTTGGTAAGAACACCCATTCCTGGGCCAATTTCTAATACGTTATTATAGCCGTTAAAACTAATACTGTCTGCAATACGTTGCGCTACAGTTTCGTCTTCTAAAAAATGCTGACCTAAAAATTTCTTTGCCTTTACTTGATGATTTTGTCCTTTGTAAGCCATTTTTTTTATGTTGAAACGTTGCTATTTGTATTATTATAATTTATTTGAAATTTACAGAATATACATCTATTATCTCAAGTTCTGTTCTAAACGCGAGCATTTTATCGGCGAATTTTTCCAGTCCTTCTACTTGTAATTTGTCGGAATCTTCTTTGTAATAAGCGTCTAAAGCAGCACGTGAGTACGAACGGTATTGAATAGAATAGGTTTGTCCGCCCATTTCTTCCTCGATTAATACTTTTGTAAAGCGCGCCTCAGAGAATTTACCGGTAGCTAATACTTTTGGAATATGGTCTTTTACCCATTTTAGCCATTCGTCATGAACGCTATTGTCGATGTTTATGGTAACGTTATAAATGTACATAATCTATATTTTTTGCAAATAACAGTAGTTCTGAGTTATATACAAAACGAATTGACTATTAATTTATTGAATAGAATCGCCGCGAAGTGCTCTAAATCGCTTGCGGGCTTCCACAAAAAAGATGCTATCTTGGTGATTAAATAGAATAGATTCGTAATATGGTTTTGCTTTTTCGGGTTGCTCCAACTGTTTATCGTATAAAAGGGCTATACCATAAATAGCATCGTCTGCTAAAATACCAGCGCTATAATTAGCAATAATAAGCTCGTAATTTGTAATGGCTTTATCGTATTGTTTTTGGATCTCGAAAAGTTGTGCTTGCTTTAAAAGTGCTTGCGGAATAATGGCTTCTGAAGGATGGTTTTCTAAAATACGATCTAAGGCAGTAATCGCTTCATCGTTTCTGTTCTGAAAATGCAACAAATCGGCTTTTGCATAACTCTTTAAAGCAACTTGCAGAGAGTCTTCCAATTTATTATCGCCAATAAGTAGTTTTAGGTCTAAAGCATCGTTTGCGGTGAGTTGCGATGTCGAAGCTTTTAGTACTTTAAGTTGTGATTCTGCCCACTTAAAATCACCTTTATAATAGCTTGTTTTTGCGACTTTAAATCGTGCTTCTTGGGAAATAGTACTGTTCTTTAAACTGCGTTGTATTTGCGTGTAATAAATTAAGGCTTCATTAAACTTTTCTTCTAACACTAAAATATCACCTAGCTCTAATTTAATTTCTGCTATTTTTTGTTGAGAAGCATCTGCTTTAAGGGCTTCTTTTAAAAATAGAATGGCTTTATCCGTTTTCTTTACGTAGAAGGCTAGAAAATGAGCGTACGCAATTTTTAAATCTATAGCACTTAGTAAGCCGCCATATTCGTTTAGTAGCTGTTGGTATTCTTTTTCAATTGCTTCATACTCTTTTGGCGTCGAGTCGCTAGTTTTAATTTTAAGGATGTTGTAATGCGCATTAATTTTAGAATCCAAATTCTGAGTGTTTTCTACGATATAGGTAAAAATAGAAGTGGCAATGTCATTTTCTCCTTGGTTGTAGGCTATACTTGCTAATTCCTCAATGCGGTCTAGCGATTCCATTTCTCGTATGTAAATGGCCTTTTCCTGTACAAATGCTTTAGTGTATTCTTTTTGCTGAATAAATAACCAACTTAACATTTCATTCCATAAAATATCTGGAGAGTCTTGAATTTTTTTAAGCAAGATTACTCGTAATATTTTATTGTTTTCATTGTTTTTATCTTCGCTAATAAAGGTGTTAAACTCTCGCTTTATAGTATTTAAATAGGAGAGGTTTGTAGCACTAAACTCTATGTATTTAGTAAACATTTTTTTAATATCTCCTTGTTCACCGTAAATACGCGCTAGTTGTACATCGAAATTAAACTCCGAATTAACCTCCATTGCCGTTGTATACGTTACTACCGCTTGATCTAATAACGATAAATTTTCAAAAGCTTTACCTATAGAAAAGGCATAGCTGGGGTTGTATGTAACCGTGTTAATTACTTTGTTATAATAGGAGTTAGCTGTAGTGCTGTCGTTTTGAAGGGCGTAATTATAGCCTAATTCTATAGTAAATGGCGGATAGTCTTTATCTGCAATAAGCGTGTTTAAAAACGTTTCTGCTTCTTTGTATTGCTCTAGTTGCTGGTGCGTTCTTATTATTTTATAAATATAGTTTAAGCTCCTACTATTGGTTTTGTAAAGCTTTTGGTAGCTAATAAGCGCCTTTTCGAATTCGCCATTTTTAAAATAGTCTTCTGCTAAGGCAGGGTCGTCATTTTGAGAAAAAACGAAGCTACTGGTAAAGAGACATAAGAAAAATAAAAATCGCATAAGTTTACTTTAAGTAAATATAGCAAATGTAATTGCAAAACCCGTGCAAAAAAAATGATCTTAGAGAAGCGGGAAGATAAAAACAAAAAAAAATGCCTGATGTAAACATCAGGCATCAGCCAATCTAAATAAATGTGCTATTAATCATATATTTAAGATGATTCAATTACTCGATTGGAAGTCTCTTACAGTATGTATGTTATTCCATTGTTTAATTCACAGCAGTTGTTAGCTTTTTAAAATCGCTCTATAGGCTATCCGATAGAAATTTTACAGCTAAAACAAGTAACGTTGCAAGTAGGAACAAACGTTTTAAGTTTTTCATTTTTAAAGTCTTATACGGTAAATATGATAATTATAAATGAAAACAACAAGTCTAAATACGAAAAAATCGTTAAACGACGTCTTTTATTAACAGTTTAACGATTTAAAAATATAGTATGTAAGTTAAATAATACAGTAAAAACGGCTTAATCTATAATAGAGAAACCAGTGTAAGGTATTAGTACTTCTGGGATTTCGATACCTTTCTCTGTTTGGTAGTTCTCTAAAATTCCGGCTAAAACACGAGGTAATGCCAAAGAACTTCCGTTTAAAGTATGTGCTAATTCATTTTTGCCTTCGCTATTTTTAAAACGTAGTTTTAAACGATTGGCTTGAAACGTTTCAAAATTAGAAACACTAGAAATTTCTAACCAACGGTCTTGAGCTGTAGAAAACACTTCAAAATCGAAAGTTAATGCAGATGTAAATCCTAAATCTCCACCACAAAGGCGTAAAATTCTATAGGGTAATTTTAATTCTTGCAATAACACTTTTACGTGCTCTACCATACCGTCTAACGCTTTATACGAGTTGTCGGGGTGTTCCACGCGTAAAATTTCTACTTTATCAAACTGGTGTAATCTGTTTAAACCTCTTACGTGTGCACCGTAACTACCGGCTTCACGTCTAAAACATGGCGTATAGCCTGTAATTCCAATAGGGAGTTCATCGGCATTTAAAACCACATCTCTAAAAATATTTGTTCCCGGCACTTCTGCTGTAGGAATTAAATATAAATTGTCTTCGGTAACGTGGTACATTTGTCCTTCTTTGTCCGGTAATTGGCCTGTGCCAAAGCCAGACGCCTCGTTTACCAAAAGAGGTAATTGATATTCTGTATAACCCGCAGCCGTATTTTTATCTAAAAAATAAGCAATAAGTGCGCGTTGTAATCTAGCACCTTTTCCTTTATAAACAGGGAAACCAGCACCTGCTATTTTATTACCCAATTCGAAATCTATAATGTCGTATTTTTTAGCTAATTCCCAATGTGGTAAGGCGCCATCGTATAAAGTAGGGACCTCTCCTTCTCTAAAAATTTCTTCGTTGTCTTCGTCAGTACTTCCTGCAGGTACCGTTTCGTTTGGTACATTTGGTAACTTGTAAAGCAACTCGTTTAAAGCGTCAATTTTTGCGTTTAACTTGTCGTTTAACGTTTTCGTTGTTTCTTTAAGTTCTGTTGTTTTTACTTTCAGGCCATTTGCTTTTTCCGCTTGTCCCGATTTGTATAAAATACCAATTTCTTTAGATATAGTGTTCGATTCTGCCAACGTATTATCTAACTCCGTTTGTAAAGCACGGCGTTCTTCATCCAGCACAATAACAGCGTTTACCGTTTCTGTAGCATCAATATTTCGTTTTGCTAAACGAGAAATTACAAGGGCTTTGTTTTCTCTAATAAAAGGTATTTGTAACATATTTTTTTGTTTGGGCGTTACTTGACTTCGCTTTTATTAGCGCAGTAAAGTCAGGCTTTCGGCTATATCTTTTTTGAGAAAATCAAAAAAGGATACCGCTTCAATCCTTAACGCAGTTATAATAACAATTCTAAAACGTAAAAGTAGTAAGTTTTTGGATGCCGAAAAATATTTTATCCGCCTATTTTGACGGTAATATCCAATCGTTATGCTTAAACCAATACCATTTTACACTTCCCATATCTATATTAGGGTCTATTAGTGTTCTGTAAGGCTTTCTGTTTACGCTAACCATACTGTTTACAAACACAGAAACGTCACGACCTTTGGCTTTATAGTCCTTTTTTAAATGTTGAGAAAATTGCCAAATAGCATCGGGTTTGCTGCTCACTAAGCGGGTTTGCTTTAGAGTAAGATAGTCATTCAGGTTTATAGAAAACGTCTCTCCTGTTTTTTTATCTATAACGCGGTAGCTAGTTAGGCCGGTTTTACTTCGTAGCATCATTCGCCATGACATTCTATGGCCTTCTTCTGTCCAAAGCACATCGTCTTGAATAAAGTGATGACGTACAGGTAAAAGCACTTGAATTACAAAATATAGACCACCAACGGTGAGCAGAAGAAGTCTGTAATTAGGGACTATAATTTCGGCTTTCGTGTAAGCAGGCTTCTTTTTAAGGAATAGGTTGCGTACTACTTCAGGATCAAAAAAGAACAATGAAAAGGCTAATGATAAATAAGGGAATACGCCAACTTGAAAAACGATAGAGTTGAACAAGTGAAAGAATATAGACGCAAAAAACGCATATTTTCTCGTTTTTTTAAACAGTAATAACGGAATGATTAAACCGTCGAATAGTATACCGCCATACGCTATTAAATACGGCAAGTAATCGTTTTGAAGCCATTCGCCAATATATGGGTAGTTTTTCTTGCCCTCCATTAATAAGGTGGGCAATGTTAAATCTAGCCAATCTGGATACATTTTGGCAATAGAGGCGTAGGTGTAGAGTATAAGTAACTGTAAAACAAATACCCATTTGCACCAACTTGGCATTGCAATTTGTTTTAAACTAGGATTTAATTTTACATCTATAGAGGCATATCTGTGTGCTGGCAGCGCACACATTATAGCACTTAATAAAATGAGTAAATAGTAGTGGTTATTGTAAGACGATTTTTGCATAAAGTAAACCCCACACCACAGAAGAGTAAAGCTTATCATGCTCACTCGGTATTTATAGCCTACCATAATTAATAAGCCTAAAAGACCCATTATAAGGTAATAAACATACATCCAGTTCCCTGGTAAAGGTTGCAGCCACTCGAAACCTATAAACGAAAAAGTGAACTTGGGTTCTACCAATGTGCGCGTTATCCAGCCTGTAAAAATCGAGCCTACAGATTCTAGGAATACGAGTAATCCAAAAATAATACGGAATACAACTAATGCCGAATTGTCTATATGTTTAAAAAGAAAAGCGTTAAGCATTTTGGGCTATAAAGTCTAGTGTGTGTTGTTTGTCGCGGTGTAATTGTTCTGTTAAAGCTTCAACCGAATTGAATTTTCTTTCATTTCTCAATCGGTGTAAGAGTTCTACTTTTAAATGCGAGTCGTAAAGCGATTCGTCTAAATCTAAAAAATGAACCTCTATGGTTTGCTTACCGCCATTTACGGTAGGGTTGGTGCCAATATTCATCATTCCGAAAACAATTTCCGAATTAATTATACTTTTTACAACATACACACCGTGTTTTGGGATGAGTTTATAGTTTTCTACAATCTCTATATTTGCTGTAGGAAAATTGATAGTGCGCCCTAAGCCTTTTCCAGAAACGACCGTTCCGGAAAGAAAGAAGTTATACCCTAAATAACTGTTTGCTGTTTTAATATTTCCTTCTATTAGCGCTTTTCTTATTTTAGTAGAGCTTACTGCAACATCATTAATATCTTGCTTTGTTATTTCTTCCACTTCAAAGCCGTAGACCTTTCCAAACGCTTTTAAATCGTCGATATTCGCAGTTCTGTTTCTTCCAAAATGATGATCGTAGCCTATAATAATATGTTTGGCTTTTAATTCTTTAACCAAAATTTGTTCAACAAATTCTTCTGCCGTTAGTCTAGAAAAATCTTTAGTGAACTCTTTTACAAGTAATCTATTAATACCAAATTGTTTTAATATCTCAGTTTTTTCTGCAATAGAATTTATGAGTTTTATATCGGCATCTTTCTGCAATACCATTCTTGGGTGCGGAAAAAAGGTTAATACGGTAGGTTCTAAATTTTTAACACTACCAACTTTTATAAGGCGTTGTAAAATTTTCTGATGCCCGATATGTACACCATCAAAAGTGCCAATGGTGATAACGGTATTGTTTTTTAGTGTTTTTAAAGCTTCCAAGCGTATAACATTTAATTACAAAAATAAAAAAAGCCAATTGAATTTACTTCAATTGGCTTTTTATTATATATAAATTATGAAATTACTTTTTTATAAAAGGTAAAGTCACAGAGTTATTGTCTTTATTAATTTTTATAAAGTACATACCATTGCTGTAAGACGCA
>JAGPVI010000262.1 GCA_018067115.1 Bizionia sp.
AAAATAAAAAGAGGTAACACTGGATTTTCGCTTTTTAAGGCTTCGTAAAATCCTATATTATCATCTAATCGCAAATCGCGACGAAACCAAAAAATATTTATAGGCTGTTTCATTTTTAAATTGTTTACAAAGTGTAATCATTAGTTTTCTAAAGGATTACTATGACTATTAAAGTTTAATATTTTCCAAAAAGAGCTTCTAGTTTTTGTGTTCTGTATTTAAAAATCTCTTCTAATTTTGGTTTTACTAAAAAAGGATGTACCAATTGGCCTAAGATGCCAAAGGGCACTTTATAATCGATAATATCTTCCATCTCTACGCCGCCATCAATTGCTTTAATAAAATGTTTATGGTGCCATAGGGCATAGGGACCAAAGCGTTGTTCATCTACAAAATAGTCTCCTTCTTTAACGTGTGTAATTTCTGTAACCCACTTTGTTTTTATTCCCATAACAGGAGTGACAATATATTGTATAATCTGCCCTGCAAACATTGGGCGATCTCCTCCAGATAAGATATTAAATCCCATATAATCTGGGGTTATGGTTTTAAGGTTCTTCGGACTAGATAAAAAATCCCAAGCTTGTTCTTTTGTAATGGGTAACTTTTGCTTTTTAAGTAAGGTATAGATTTTCATACATTAATTTAATTATAGATTAACACATAAGCATTTAAAGAGGTTGCAATAACCAACCATATCATATACGGCAATAGGAGGTAAGTTATCGTTTTTGGTGTGGTTTTATACTTAAAAAATAAGTAGAAAATTACAGCCGTTAGCGCGATAATGGTAATCAATCCCAATAGCACGAGATGCTGATTGAAAAATATAAAATTCCATATAATATTTAAAAACACCTGAAGACCAAAAATAAATTGTACTTTTTTAGAGTTGTTGTGGTAGAATAAATAACTAAGGTATATTGAAAAACAAACCATAATTGTTGTCCACGCTGCACCAAATACCCAGCCAGGGGGCGTCCAGGGCGCTTTGTCTAAATCTAAATACCAAGCCGATCGCGGGCCATTATCCATTAACCAACTTCCAATGCCTAAGGCTGAAAAATTAATGATTAAGAAAAAGAAAAATAGTTTTAAACGCTTCATAATTTATTAATTATTTTTTTACTTAACGGGGTAGTTGTAGAGTAGTAATAGGCTACTAATTTGCCTTCAGGATTTACTAAATACTTTTGAAAGTTCCATTTAACTGAAGAGGTTTTAATACCATTTCTATTTTTTTCTGTAAGCCATTTATATAATGGATGCTTATGTTTACCTTTTACATCAATTTTCTCGGTGATTAAAAAGGTCACGCCATAATTTACTTCACAAAAAGTTTCAATAGTTTTAGAGTCTCCCGGTTCTTGATTGCCAAATTGATTACACGGCACCCCAATAACTACTACTTTATCTTTGTAAGTTGTACTTAGTTTTTCTAGATCTCTGTATTGCGGAGTAAAGCCGCATTTTGAAGCCACATTTACAAATAGAATGTGTTTGCCTTTAAAAGTAGATAAGTCAATGGCTTTTCCAAATAGGCTAAGTATTGAAACATCATATATAGATGACTGAATTGCGTTATTGACTGCATTTTGTTTGGTGAAAAATGTTGCTGCAAAGGCTTTTAAAATATTCATAAGTGTTTAAATTTTAAAACTAACTATGCCACAATCCATTTTTAAAACTTGTCCTGAAATGGCAGATGCCTTATCTGAAATCAGGAAAACTGCCATATTGGCAACTTCATCAGGGTTTAAAAACTTTTTAAGAGGGTGGCGATCGGTAATACTCTCAATCATCTTATCGTTTCGAAGCAATTTGGATGCTAAGTCGGTATCTGTAACGGTAGGAGCGATGGCATTAACACGAATCGTGGGTGCTAACTCGGCCCCTAAAGACTTCATTAAGCCTTCGACTCCAGATTTCGAAGCCGCCACACTTGCGTGATAAGGCATACCTAATGTTGAAGCTACGGTGCTAAATAGGACGATAGATGGTTTGTTACCTTTCTTTAATAATGGAAGATAGTGCTGTATTGTTTTAACAGCACCGACTACATTAATTTCGAAGTCTTCTCGGAATTCGTTTAATGATAATCGAGAGATAGGCTTTAGATTTATACTGCCTGGGCAATATATAATGGAATCTAAAGCCTCTATATTAGGGAGGTCATCGGTTAAAATGTCTCCAGAGAAATGTTGTAAATTGTCGTGAGTGAGACTAGGTGCCGTTCGACTAAAATTGTATACGGTATGGTCTTTAATTAATTGTTGTACAATAGCATTGCCAATACCTTTACTTCCGCCTACTACTAATATTTTTTTCATTGTAAAATGTGTTATATAGAGTAGAGCAGAGGTTGAAAAAGTTTTCTAGCTGCTCTTTGGTCTACCTTTAAGACGTTTCTCTATTTTTTGTTTAATCACAGTAAGACGTTTCATAACGTCCATTAATTCCGGATCCTTGCTTTCTTTGTAAATTTCGTTTAAGCCAAGAATAAGTTCTTTTGCCTCACGAGAAGCAACTATTCGTTCATTGGTTGTTTTAAACGAAGTACCTTGTTGTTCAAATTCGAGTGCTTTTTTTAGAATATCCATTTTTAGTCTTTTAAGTAATTCTGCAATTCAGTAAATTTTCGAGGGCGACTTAAACTGTCCTCAAAAAAAGAAGTTACTGTTGCCATTGTGCCGTCTCTAATACCTCCAGAGGAAACACATCGTTTTTTGGCATCAATATTTACAGCAACGTCTTCTGTACTTAGAATTGTTTGTAATTTGTTTGCTATTTGGTTTGTTAAACGTTCTTGTACTAGCGATATTGTGGCCTTATAGTGTACAATAGGGTTTATTTTAGATAACCCAATAACCTTGCCAGAAGAAACACATGACACAACCGCTTTGTCCATTATTGTAACCAAATGATAGTCGCAATTAGAATAAAACGCAGTATTTTTTTCGGCAAGTATCTGGTTATACTGATACTTAACATCAAATAAAGCAATTTTTAGCATATTTCTGGGTTTTATTCCATAAAATATTTCATCTTTATACATTTTTGTGCTTCGATTTTATTTTAAATTGACCAAATCTTCTAATAAACGGTGTTTCAAACCAACAACCTATTCATCATTTAACTGTTCAATCTCTTCTCTATTTACAGCAATTCTATTTTATAAAATGTCTGCTCGTGAGGGTAGTTGTATTCTGAAAAAGATATTTTTATTTTCAGTGTTTTAGGCCTAAATCTCAATATATTAGACTGTTTTGGTACTACCTTTATTTGTAGACTATCGTTTTGAAATAGAGTTATTACTTATTAGTTTTTGCCTCGTGCTTTTAAAAGTTCCTTTTGTAAATGTTCTCCGTTTTTGATGCTTAGTGGCACGACCTTGAACACGAGCTCTCCATAATCTAAAACTACTAGGTTTTAGTTGGCGTCGCATAATGGAAATAACATCTTTCTCAGTTGTTTTAAATTGAAAAGTTATAGCTTCAAATGGTGTGCGATCTTCCCAAGCCATTTCAATAATTCTATCGATATCTTCTGTTTTAAGAGCGTTATGAGTCAAAATTCTGAAATGTATACTGTTCGTCGAATTTTACTTTTTCATTAAATAGCTTATCAAAAAACTTCTTATTCTCTTTAAAGGTGATGTTGTTTTTAAAATGAATATACTTCCCTTGCGCGTGAATACTCGAACCGTTTGTTTTAAAAATCACCAATTGGTAAAAGGGGATGGCCCAAGTAAAGTTTGATAGACCCTTGGTAATATGAATTAAAACACCTTGTGGCCGCAACTCTATACTGGCATAGTTTATATCTGAAACGTTGTTAATAACGCGACGTAAATTCGGACTTACCTCTTCTATTATCATACGTTTAGAACCCGTGCCTTTT
>JAGPVI010000264.1 GCA_018067115.1 Bizionia sp.
GACGTAAGAAATCACGTTTTTTACAACGTATTCTTCTCTAAAAGCATCTTGTTCTACAATTCCGGCCTTTTCAATAGCTTCCACAAAAAATTTCGAAGACCCATCCATAATTGGTGGTTCTGCGTTATTCAATTCTATAATTGCATTATCGATATCTAAACCAATAAATGCTGCCAATACATGCTCGCAAGTTTGAATGGTTACACCATTTCTTTCTAAGCACGTACCACGCTGTGTAGTCGTTACATAATTAGCGTCTGCTTCTATAGTAGGGCTACCTTCTAAATCTACTCTCTTAAAAGCAAATCCGGAATTTACAGGTCCCGGTTTAAAGGTTAATGTGACATCTTTTCCTGTGTGTAAGCCCACTCCCGTCAAGGAAACCTCCTTACTTATTGTTTTTTGCTTTATTTCAGTACTAACTATTGCCATGTTCTTTTTTTTCTAGTTCATTTATCGATTTTGCCATTTTTGGCAAATTTTTAAAATATACGTAAGATTTATTATAATCACCGTAAGACAACGCTGGTGAGCCTTGTAATACTTCATTATCTTTTACATTACGACCAATACCTGATTGCGCTTGAATTTTTACATTATTACCTATTGTAATATGTCCTGCAAATCCTACTTGTCCTCCTATTTGGCAATTCTCTCCAATTTTTGTCGAGCCTGCAATCCCTGTTTGCGCAGCGATTACGGTGTTTTTACCAATTTCTACATTATGAGCAATTTGGATTTGATTATCTAGCTTTACTCCTTTTCTTATAATTGTAGAACCTAGAGTAGCACGATCTATAGTAGTTGCCGCCCCTATATCTACATAATCTTCAAGAATAACATTACCTATTTGAGGTATTTTAGTATACTCTCCTTTTTCATTTGGTGCAAAACCAAAACCATCGGCTCCAATTATAACTCCAGAATTAAGGACACAATAGTTACCAATAATACATTCTGCATATATTTTTGTGCCAGAATACAGTATTGTATTGTCTCCAATAGTAACATTATCTCCTATATAACAGTTAGGGAAAATTTTAACATTGTCACCTATAACCACGTTTTCTCCTATATAAGAGAAAGCACCAATATAAATGTCTTTACCCATAACCGTACCTTCCGGGAATACTACCGGTTGCTCGATTCCAAACTTATTAAGCTTTACCTGATTGTAATATTCTAAAAGTTTAGAAAACGATTTGTACGCATCGTCCACCTTAATTAAAGTAGACGTTACTTCTTTCTCTGGTGTAAAACTTTTATTGACAATTACAATTGATGCTCTTGTACTATAAATATGAGAAGTGTATTTAGGATTAGCTAAAAAAGTTAATGCCCCTTCTACCCCTTCTTCTATTTTTGATAATTTAAAAACTTCAATACTTGGGTCGCCCAAAATTTCACCTTCTAAGATATCTGCTATTTGTTCTGCTGTAAACTTCATGATTGACAAAAATAGAAAAAATGTATCAAAGTTTTTCTTTTGGGTAACATATAAAATATTTAGTCACTGATTTTGACAAGGCTTTTATGTTTAATTGGTCTGATGCCTTCACTATATCTTCAATCTTACCGTTTTTATGCAAAATTTTAATTCGTTGTTTTTTTTCTGTAAATGCCTGATTAGAAACTTCTCCCGAAAACACAAAGTACCTAGCTTCAGTTTCAGAGATATTATATTTTGCCATTAAGGCTTCGCAATGTTTAGAAAGCACTTCTTTTTTAATAGGCTTCTTTTTTAACTTACATTTTAATAAATCTCTATTAATAATCATGCTACAGAGGTTTTTTAGCACAAAATCGTCTTCATATTGCCATTCCTTCATTGCTGATACAATATCGTAATCATCTAATTTTGAAAACAATTCTAAAGCTTCAGCATTAAAATGCGCCATTGTTATATCGTTTTTTAAAAAATATAATAGTGGTTTACTTGCTGGTAATTCAATACCTGCCCGCGTTAATTCTTTAGCTCTTTTTAAAACTCTAATTACTAACTGCTCTGCTGCAACACCTGTTTTATGTAAATACACTTGCCAATACATTAAACGTCTCGCTGTAAGAAATTTCTCTACACTATAAATTCCTTTGTTCTCTACAACTAGGCAATCGTCCTTAACGTTAAGCATTGTAATTAGGCGTTCGCTATTAATATTTCCTTCGGCTACACCTGTATAAAAGCTATCGCGTTTTAAATAATCGGCTCGATCCATATCTATTTGACTCGATATTAACTGGCACATAAACTGTCGCTTGTACTTTCCTCTAAAAATTTCGATTGCAAGTGTTAAATCGCCGTTAAATTCTTTATTGAGTTTTTGCATAAAAAGCATAGATATATGCTCATGAGATACTCCGTTTACAATACTATGTTCCATAGCATGCGAAAATGGCCCGTGACCAATATCGTGTAATAAAATAGCGATGTAAAGCGCATTTTGCTCTTCTTCACTAATAGACACCCCCTTAAAACGCAGCACATTAACCGCCTTTTGCATTAAATGCATACACCCTATGGCGTGCTGAAATCGGGTGTGGTGAGCACCCGGATACACTAAATAAGACAAGCCCATTTGAGAAATACGACGTAAT
Source organism: Bizionia sp. (assembly GCA_018067115.1). Classification (GTDB taxonomy): domain Bacteria; phylum Bacteroidota; class Bacteroidia; order Flavobacteriales; family Flavobacteriaceae; genus Bizionia. The sequence goes on from JAGPVI010000264.1 coordinate 2,596, forward strand.
CTTTGAAAATATCTATGCTCAATTAAATCGAAAATCATCGAATTTGGTATAGTAATAAATCCGTAAATTGGGTCGTTTAGTATTTTGAGTTTGTTTATAGTTTGCAAGCTTTTAATATTTAAAATTAAATTTAAACAAATATACATGAA
>JAGPVI010000266.1 GCA_018067115.1 Bizionia sp.
AAAAGTTGTGAAGATTTTGTTATTCTTTAGGAAGTTGAGCTATAAAATCGTCGATAGATAAAGCGTTTTGTACCTCATAATCTCCAATTTTTGTACGTCGCAATGCCGATAGATGTCCGCCAGATTGTAATGCTTTTCCAAAATCGTTTGCTAAAGAGCGAATATAAGTCCCTTTACTGCACACCACTCTAAAGTCGATAGCATTACCATTAATAGCTGTAATGTCAAAAGCAGTAATAGTTACTTTACGAGATTTTACTTCTACGGCTTCACCTGCTCGTGCATATTCGTATAAGCGTTTTCCTTCTTTTTTTAATGCCGAAAAGACTGGAGGAAACTGGTCGATTTCACCAATAAATTGTGCGGTGGTATCTTGTATTAATTCTGGTGTTATATGGTCTGTAGGAAAGGTCTCATTAATTTCGGTTTCCAAATCAAAAGACGGTGTCGAGCCGCCCAATGTAATCGTTCCTGTATATTCTTTTATCTGTCCTTGAAACGTGTCAATCTGTTTGGTCATTTTACCTGTGCAAATAATCAATAACCCGCTCGCTAGAGGATCTAAAGTACCGGCGTGACCAACTTTTATTTTCTTAATATTATAAGCTTGTCGAATTTCCCATCGCAATTTATTTACCACTTGAAAAGAGGTCCATTGTAACGGCTTGTCGATTAATAAAACTTGTCCGGACTTGTAATCTTCTTCTGTTAACATATTAATTTAATAAAGAATAAATGATAGCTATTACACCAACAATAACACAGTAATAAGCAAAATACGACAGTTTACTTTTCTTTACTAAAGAAATCATCCAGGTACAAGCAAATAGTCCTGAAACAAATGCAGCTATAAAACCAAGAGATAATGACGTGAAGTTTTGAGCTTCATACGTGAGATCTCCACTTAAAATATCTTTTGCTATTTTTCCAAATATTAATGGGGTTACCATTAAAAATGAAAAACGCGCAGCTTTAGTTTTATCGTTTCCTAATAATACAGAAGTTGAAATCGTTGCTCCAGAACGTGAAATTCCAGGAAGCATCGCTATGGCTTGAGATATCCCAATTATAAAAGCATTCTTAAACGTTACTTTTTTATCGGTGTCTTTTGCTTTGTCTGCTAAAAATAATAATATAGCGGTTACTATTAACATAGAGCCCACCAATAAGATATTACTGCCAAATAGGGCTTCTAATTCTTTTTCAAAAAATAAGCCAACAAACACAGCTGGTAACATCGAAAGTGCTATTTTAGAAATGAACTGCATATCTTCATTCCACTCCATTTTAATAACGCCTTTTAAAATGCTTAAAATATCTTTTCTAAAAATAACGATGGTACTTAAGGCCGTGGCAAAATGTAATACTACCGTAAAAAGCAAACTTTCTTCGGGCACAGATTGATCGCCAAGAATAGCTTTTCCAAGTTCTAAGTGACCGCTTGAAGAAACAGGTAAAAACTCAGTTAACCCCTGTATAATTCCTAAAATTATAGAGTCGAAAATATCCATTTAATATATGTGTTTATTGTGAAGTTGAGCTGTTACTTTTTATTTGGATTTAAAAGTATCGCATAAATCTGCAAACCGAAACCAATTAACACTAAAGTTGGTGCTAAACTGATGCGTCTGAAACTAAAAATATCAGGGCTAAAAACAGTAGGGTCGTCGCTTCCTCCACCAGACATTAAGATAAATCCGGCAGCAATAGCGATTAAACCAATAAACATAAATTTATAGTTGCGTTTTCCAAAAACAAATTTAGATTCGGTTGTGTCGTTTTTAATTGATTTTTCTGCCATAATATTCATAAAATGCTGCAGACTACAATCGTAAACAATTAGAATGTAGGTCTGTATTTAGAAATGCTAAATTAGCTAATAGTTTTGGTTACTGCAAAGTCATTTGTTTTTTTAAAGATAATTTATGCTTTTGCGGTGTACAGAAACAAACGCATTATCCTAATATAGTGATTTGGCAACCGTAAGTTGTTGTTGTCTTTAGTAGTACAGCTTATCTGTATTTAAGTTTAAGAAACGTTGCGTTGCGAAAAAAGTAGATATCCAAGTGATTAAAATACCAAGCCCAAAAACAAAACCAAATAAGGCAACAAGCAGAGCAGGATTACTTAGCAAGGCTAGTTCTGGGAACATTTTATCCACATAATACAATACTATCGCCATTCCTATTAAGGCAATAATAGCACCAACAATACCTAGTTTTACGCTTCTCCAAATAAACGGGCGACGAATAAAACGTTTTGTAGCGCCTACCATTTGCATTGTTTTAATAGTAAATCGCTTTGAGTATACTGCCAAACGTATAGAACTGTTTATTAATAAAACCGCGATTAGAGTAAATAAACCGCTGATTAATAAAATCCAAAAGCTTATTTTTTTAACGTTATCGTTCATTAATTTTACTAAATCATTATCGTAATTCACTTCATCAACAAAGCTTTTAGTAAGTGCTTCGGCAGAAATAATTTCTAGTTTATCAGAGGTTACGAAATCGGCTTTTAAATGCACATCGATGGAGTTTTTTAACGGATTTATTCCTAAAAACTCCATAAAATCTTCTCCACTCTCGGCTTTCATAGATTCGGCCGCTTGCTCTTTCGATACGAAATCGGTGGATTTTACATAGTCGGCCATCGCTAAACTCTTTTCAAGTTGCTTAATTTCGACATCTTTAGCGGTGTCTTTTAAATAAATAGTAACCGTTACTTGCTCCTTAAAATGGTCGGCAACTTTTTTTGCGTTTAAGACCAGAAGCCCTAAAAGTCCTAGTAAAAACAGGACTAATGCAATACTTAATGCCACAGAAAAATAAGACGATATTAAACGGCGTTTTTGATATTTGTCAAAAGATGAGCTCATAAAAAAGATGGAATTTACAGCGTAAAAATAATAAAGAATTTAGACTATTATAGCTAACAACGTTTAAACTTTTAATAATGTTATAGCGCTAGTGGCTTTTAATTGATTTACCATAATTTTTTCTCGGTTTAGATTTATTACTTGAAGACGCTTTTAATAGGCTATTTGGTCGGTAATTGTTAAATTTGACGCTTCATTAAGTATAAACAAGCAAGATGCAATACCATTTTAACGACATAGAAGCCAAATGGCAAAAATATTGGGACGAGAACCAAACATTTAAAGCCTCAAACAACAGCGATAAACCAAAGTATTATGTACTAGATATGTTCCCTTACCCAAGTGGAGCCGGTTTACACGTTGGGCATCCGTTGGGGTATATTGCCAGCGATATTTATGCGCGTTACAAACGTCATAAAGGGTTTAATGTATTGCATCCTCAGGGGTACGATAGTTTTGGTTTACCGGCCGAACAGTATGCTATTCAAACAGGTCAGCACCCTGCAGATACTACGCGAGTAAATATTGAAGGTGGTGTTGATAAAGCTGGAAACGAGATTGAAGGCTACAGAAAACAACTTGATAAAATTGGTTTTTCTTTCGATTGGAGTCGCGAGGTGCGCACTTCGAATCCGGAATATTACAAATGGACACAATGGATTTTTATTCAACTTTTTGAATCTTTTTATTGTAAAACCGATAATAAAGCAAAACCTATAACAGAACTAATTTCGATTTTTTCTGCAGAAGGAAATGCTTCTGTGGATGTGGAATGCGATGATACTATAGAACAGTTTACTGCTGAAGAATGGAACGCGTTTTCAACCGAAAAACAACAAGAAATACTATTGCAATACCGTTTAACGTATTTAGCAGAAACCGAAGTTAATTGGTGTGCTGCACTAGGAACGGTTTTAGCAAACGATGAGATTGTAAATGGGGTTTCCGAGCGTGGCGGTCATACCGTAACACGTAAAAAAATGACACAATGGAGTATGCGAATTTCTGCTTATGCAGAGCGTTTGCTTCAAGGATTAGACACTATAGATTGGACAGAGTCGCTAAAGGAAAGTCAGCGTAACTGGATAGGGAAATCGGTTGGTGCTTCTGTAACTTTTAATGTTAATAACCACAACCAGACTATTCCTGTGTTTACTACGCGACCAGATACTATATTTGGAGTGAGTTTTATGACATTGGCTCCAGAACACGAGTTGGTGCAAACCATTACAACGCCAGAGCAAAAAGAAGCGGTAAGCGCTTATATTGAAGCGACTGCAAAACGTAGCGAACGCGAACGTATGGCAGATGTAAAAACTATTTCTGGTGTGTTTACTGGCGCGTATGCCGAGCACCCGTTTAGTAAAGAGCCTATTCCAATCTGGATTGGCGATTACGTATTGGCTGGTTATGGTACAGGAGCGGTAATGGCCGTGCCTTGTGGCGATCAGCGCGATTACGATTTTGCAAAACACTTTAATATAGACATTCCAAATATTTTTGAAGGCGTCGATATCTCTAAAGAAGCACATGCCGATAAAGAGAATACTGTTATTGCTAATAGTGATTTCCTTAACGGAATGCCATATAAAAAAGCATCAAAACGCGCTATTTTCGAACTAGAAAAATTAGGGCAAGGCGAGGGTAAAACCAATTACAGATTGCGCGATGCCGTATTTAGCAGACAGCGCTACTGGGGAGAGCCATTTCCTGTGTATTATAAAAACGGAATGCCACAAATGATTGCTAAAGCACATTTGCCAATTCGTTTGCCAGAAGTTGAAAAATATTTGCCTACCGAAACGGGAGAGCCGCCTTTAGGTCGCGCCGATGTTTGGGCGTGGTGTACAGAAAGCAACAGCGTTGTTAGCAATGATAAAATTAATAACACCACTGTTTTTCCTTTAGAATTAAACACAATGCCGGGTTGGGCAGGGAGTTCTTGGTACTTTTTCCGTTATATGGAAGATACAATGAGAGATTCTGTTTTTGCGAGTGAAGAGGCACTTAACTACTGGGAGAATGTCGATTTATATATAGGAGGAAGCGAGCACGCCACAGGCCACTTGCTATATTCTCGTTTTTGGGTGAAGTTTTTAAAAGATCGCGGATTTGTAAAAGTTGAAGAGCCTTTTAAGAAACTAATTAACCAAGGAATGATTTTGGGGACTAGTGCTTTTGTTTATGGTGTGTGGTTAGAAGTAAACTACACTTCTAATAGTATGCAAAATGATTCTATTGCATTGGATAAGCCAAGACCTGTATCGTTAGCTATTCCTAAAGAAATGTATGACGATTGTGTTCAGAATAATAGGAGAGATGAGCTTATTGAAGGATGGATTGAAAACAAAATTGAGTCGATTACAACTAAATATGAAATTGATAGTGAGAAAGTGGTTACAAAACTAACTCCTATAGTTATGTATGTTGATGTGAATTTAGTGGATGCATCAAATGAAATTAACCCAGAAGAATTTAAAAAATCAATGGATCTTTATAGTGATGTTGAATTTTTAGAAGACGGCGTTTATAAAGTAGGCCGCGAAGTCGAAAAAATGTCGAAGTCTAAATATAACGTTGTTAATCCGGATCAAATTAGTGAGCAATACGGTGCTGATAGCTTGCGTTTATACGAAATGTTTTTAGGGCCTTTAGAACAAGCGAAGCCTTGGAATACGGCAGGAATTACGGGTGTGCACAACTTCCTTAAAAAACTGTGGAAGCTATATGTAGGTGAAAACGGAGTGTTGGTAACCGATAGTGAGCCTGCAAAAGACAACTTAAAAACGTTGCATAAAACCATTAAGAAAGTAGAAGAAGATATCGAGAATTTTTCTTTTAATACTTCGGTTTCTACCTTTATGATTGCTGTAAACGAATTATCGCAACAAAAATGCACAAGTAAAGATGTTTTACAACCGTTATTGGTACTATTATCGCCTTACGCGCCACATATTACTGAAGAGTTATACAGTATGTTAGGCAACGACGGTTCAATTGCAACAGTCGCTTTTCCAACATTTGAAGCCAAGCATTTAGTAGAAAGCAGCAAGAATTATCCGATTTCTTTTAATGGTAAAATGCGTTTTACATTAGAGTTACCAATGGATATGAGTAAAGACGATATCGAAAAAACGGTAATGGCTCACGAAAAAACAATTGCGCAATTAGAAGGACGTACGCCTAAAAAGGTGATTATCGTGCCAGGTAAAATTGTGAATATTGTAGGGTAATTGACTTGTAAGCAATTAATATTATTTAAAAAATTATAGATTTTATAAAGAAAACCATCCTTTTAGGGTGGTTTTCTGTTTTAAGTTATATTCAGCTTTCTACTTAAATGATCTAAAATCCAATTGAAATAATTAAATGTTTTTTATAATACCGCCACCGTCATTTCGGCTGCTTTTTAGGAGTGTTGTAATCTAAAGTTTCAGAGTAACCGATATTATAAAAAAGCGACAGGCAAAACATCAGTTTAAAAATGGAGAGAAAGGCTTCGGACTGACATAATTTCTTCACTATACATTGGCTTACTTTTTGCTATATTTACATAGAAATTAAAAACATTATACTATGCAAGGATTTATGGGATACTATGTGCTTATTGGAGTCATAGCCTTAATCAGTTGGTTGGTAAGTAGCCAGCTAAAAAGAAAATTCGAGAAATACTCTAAAATACAATTACGTAATGGAATGAGTGGCGCTGAAATCGCGACAAAAATGTTAGCCGACAACGGTATTAGAGACGTCGAGGTGATTTCTACGCCTGGCCGTTTAACAGACCATTACAATCCAGTAAATAAAACGGTAAACTTAAGTGAGGCCGTTTATAATGAGCGTAATGCCGCGGCAGCAGCTGTTGCCGCTCACGAATGTGGTCACGCTGTGCAACACGCTACCGCTTACCAGTGGTTAACTATGCGCTCTAAGTTAGTGCCTATTGTTAGCGTAACATCAAACATCTCACAATGGGTCATTATTGGTGGTTTAATGTTAGGTGCTGCCGATGGTTTAGGATTTGGTTTCTATATATCTGTTGCAGGATTAGTGCTTATGGGCTTTGCGACGTTATTCGCATTTATAACATTGCCTGTAGAATACGACGCTAGTAACAGGGCTTTGGCGTGGTTAAAAGCGAAAAACATAGTGACTCCAGAAGAATATAAAGGATCTGAAGATGCACTAAAATGGGCCGCAAGAACCTATTTAGTAGCAGCTATCGGTGCGTTAGCATCATTATTATACTGGGCGCTTCGTGTTTTTGGAAGTCGCGATTAATACATAACTGTATTTAAACGAGAAGAGATTATTTACATGGTAACATAGTAAATAATCTCTTTTTTCTTACATTTAACACCTAATTATAAAAAAAATTATGGAAAACCAATTTGAAAATAGAATGCAAACTAAAATAATGGTTGGTGCATTGGCGCAAGAGGAGCGCATTGCTTTTTATAAAAAGACCTATGCTCACGTTGCGGGTGGAGTGGCTGTATTTATTTTGTTTGAGTACCTCTTGCTTCAAAGTGAAGCGATTGTACAGTTTGCGTTGTCTATGACCGATGGGTTTAAATGGCTTATAATGTTGGGAGGATTTATGTTTATTACTAATTATGCTGAAGGTGTCGCAATGCGATCGGCAGATAAATCGAAACAATATCTAGCTTTTGGATTATACATTCTTGCCGAAGCTTTTATTTTTATACCCTTAATTCATATTGCATCTCGTTACTCTGGTCCAGAAATACTACAACAAGCTGCAATTGTTACATTAGCGTTATTTAGCGGATTAACAGCAGTAGTTTTTGTAACTAAAAAAGATTTTTCATTCTTAAAAACGGGTTTAACCATCGGATTTTTTATCGCAATTGGTTTAATAGTAGCGGGGACTTTATTCGGTTTTAACTTAGGTCTATGGTTTTCTGTAGGAATGTGCTTATTAGCCGGAGGGTCTATTTTATACCAAACATCGAACCTAATGAATAAATACTCTACAGAGGACTATATTCCTGCATCGCTAGGTTTATTTGCATCGTTAATGTTATTATTCTGGTACGTATTACAAATTTTTATGTCTAGAGATTAATTGTAAAAACTAAGATATTATAATAAGAAAAAGGCTCCTAACTTAATGTTTAGGAGCCTTTTTTTATATGTTTATTTGTCGTTGTATTTGCTGGTCTAGAGAAATAAAGGTTTCGGTTCGCGAGACACCGTTTATGGTTTGGATTTCTTTATTTAATAAATGCATTAAATGCTCGTTATCTCTACACAGTATTTTAATAAGAATACTCCAGTTTCCTGTAGTATAGTGACACTCTATAACCTCTGGAATTTTTTTTAATTGCTTTACTGCTTCTGGGTTACTCATTGCTTTGTCCAAGTAAATACCAATAAAGGCCATCGTTGTATAGCCTAATACTTTAGGATTGATAACAAATTTAGAACCTGCAATTAATCCCGATTTTTCAAGTTTTCGTAACCGCTGATGAATCGCAGCTCCAGAAATACCAACTTGCCGAGCAATTTCTAAAATAGGGGTACGCGCATCCTCCATTAATGCCCGGAGGATTGTTTTATCTATACCATCTATCGTTATGCTACCTGATGTTGTTTTCACAAATTAAATATTAAAATTCTGTGACTATAAATTTAAAGGATTATATCCTAAATAAGGGACTTCTATTTCTTTAAATTGGATTCCGTAATTTTCTAACTCTTTTAAAATAGGAGTGTACACTTCTTTTGTAATAGGAATTTGAACGCCTGGTGTTTTAATTTTACCATTTAATATTGCTAAAGTTGCAATAGCAACTGGCAAACCAACAGTTTTTGACATGGCTGTATAGGTTTGGTCTTCCCCTAACGTTACCATTGTAGAGTCTATTTGGTGTTTTTTACCATCTAATTCGTAACCAAACTTATGGTACATAACGATCATGTCCTTATCCATTTCGTCTAATGTCCAATGTTCCATTAATATTTTTTGAAGTATTTGTGCTGGCGTTGCTTTCTTTAGTTCCACCATTTTTGTTGCATCAAAAATATCTAACTCCAAAAACTTATCCCAAATAATATCGTCCTGATCTATTTTTAAAGCGTGTCTAAATTTTAGCTCTACAGAATCTGTTGGGCTATATGGTAAAAAAGAATTCACAAAATCGCGGTAGCTCATATTTTCGCTATCATCGATTGTATAACTGTCGTCTGTTAAGCCTAACGCAACAAAGGCATTCCAAGCGCGACTAAAACCAACACGTCTAATCGTTCCGCGATAGAGGGTTTTAACGTCTTGTAGTCCATAAATTTCTTGATATTTTAAAGAATCGCGATTCGCATAGCCTTCAAAACGCCCGTATCCGTTTACATCTAAAAATTCTGTTCTTCTAAACAGGCGATTGTAAGGAATGTATTTATAGGTGTTTTCTTGTAGGAATTTCGCGGCACCTCCTTGTCCGGCAACCACTACATTTCTTGGATTCCAAGTGAACTTATAATTCCATAAATTAGTATCGCTTTCTGGAGCGACTAAACCACCGGTAAACGATTCGAAAAGTAGCATTTTACCGCCATTATCTCTAATGCGATCTATAATTTGCATAGCACTCATATGGTCTAAGCCTGGATCTACTCCAATCTCATTCATAAACACCAATCCTTTGTTTACGGCTTGAGTGTTTAAGGCCTGCATCTCGTCACTAACATAAGAGGCAGTCACCATATTTTTTCCATAAGTGATACAGTCTTTTGCAACTTCAATATGAAAACGCGCTGGTAACATAGAAATGACAATATCTGCCTTCTGAATAGCCTCAGTTCGCGATGCTTTATTAAAAACATCTAGAGTAATAGCTGTTGCGCTTTTATGATTGCCAATTAATTTTCTAGCATTGTTTATTTCTAAATCACCAATGGTAATATGTAAATTTTCTTTTTCAGAATGGTCTAAAAGGTATTTTATTAAATAGGAAGTAGATTTTCCAGAACCAATAACTAATATATTTCGCATAGTGGAATTTTTGAGTAGTTTTGTATTAATTTAAAAGACGAATGTAACAAAATGTTGCTGTTATAAAAACTCAAACAATATATTTCTATGAACAGAAAGTTATTTATTAGTGCTTCAATATTAGGGTTAATTGCTGTGGTTATTGGTGCTTTTGCGGCTCACGGACTAAAACCTTTAATTTCTTTCGAAGCCTTACAATCTTTTGAGACTGGTGTGCGTTATCAAATGTATCACGCGTTTCTTTTGTTTTTCGTTGGCATTTCAAAAACACTTCCGAAGGCAACAAAAAAAGGGGTGTTGTATCTTGTGCTTTTAGGTGTTTTACTGTTCTCTGGATCTATTTATGGTTTAGCAACAGACACACTAACGGCATTTAATTTTAAATCTATTGCTTTAATTACGCCTATTGGCGGATTATTGTTAATTTCGGCTTGGATAGTGATGCTTATTAGCTTTGTAAGAATTAAATAGAATTAATTTTTAATTTTCACTACTATCTTTATAATATTGATTAATTTTGTACCTTAAAACAACATACACAAATTATGGTAAACCATACACAATCTACAAATACGGTTTCGTTGGAAACATACGGAATTAAGAACGCTAAAGTAAAATACCAATTATCATCAGACGATTTACACGCTCTTACCATTGAAAAAGGTCAAGGTGTGGAATCAGCTTCGGGTGCGTTGGCAGTTAATACAGGCGAATTCACTGGGCGATCTCCTCTAGACAGATTTATTGTTAAGGACGATGTGACTAAAGATCGCGTGTGGTGGGGGAATATTAATATTCCTTTCGATGCCGATAAGTTTGATAAATTATACGATAAAGTTACTAACTACCTTTCTGAAAAAGAAGTTTTTGTAAGAGATAGTTTTGCTTGTGCAGACGATGCATACCGTTTAAATATTCGTGTTATTACCGAGTTTCCTTGGAGTAATATGTTTGCAAACAATATGTTTTTACGCCCAACGGCAGAAGAGTTGAAAGATTTTACGCCAGAGTGGACTATCGTTAATGCACCAGGTTTTATGGCTGTTCCAGATGAAGATGGAACCCGTCAGCATAACTTCGCAATATTAAACTTTACGAAAAAAATAGCTTTAATTGGTGGAACTGGATATACCGGAGAAATCAAAAAAGGTATTTTCTCTGCGTTAAACTTTATTTTACCAGTATACAAAAACACGTTGCCAATGCACTGTAGTGCTAATGTTGGTAAGGATGGTGATACTGCTATTTTCTTTGGATTATCGGGTACTGGAAAAACAACATTATCTACAGATCCGGACAGAAGTTTAATTGGTGAT
>JAGPVI010000268.1 GCA_018067115.1 Bizionia sp.
AGAAAAGGTTTATTGATACATATGGAGAAATACCACCGATGACGGCATTTCTAGCATTAGATACGGATGGGGACAGTCTTAATATTAAATTAGATAGTAATTTAGGTGATCAACGGGTTGGTCTTGAACACTCAGAATTTCTTTATATAAAAGTTAAAAGCCCTCAAGAAGTTTTAAGACAACAGGCTGAATTATTTGATTTTGTGCCGCAACAAAACAGACCTTTATTAGTCAGTTTAACTGATGGTGCGGGACAAGTTAGGTCTAACGGCCGTTTTGCTACTCATTTTAATTACGGGGCCATAGAGCACGCTATACAAAGTAAACTAACTTCTATTTTAAACGCAGATTCCATTACTAATAAGGATTTTGAAGTCAATGGAAACGACGTGGAAATTAATATGATGTTTTCAGTTGCCGGTGGGACTGGAAGCGGTACATTTTTAGATATTGCTTATATAGTGAAAGAGGTCTCTAAAAGTATCAATGCTAATGTAGGGGTATCAACTATTGGATTTGCTATTTTGCCAGATGTGTTTAACGCAATGATGACAGGGCCGGCTATGGCAAATGTTTTACCAAATGGTTATGGTGCTTTGTACGATTTAGACTATTTAATGCATCATAATTTTGACAAGAAACCTCTTGAAATTAAATATGCTAACAAAACGATAGAAGTAGACAAACCACCTTTTGATTTGGTTTTTACTATAAATAATAGTGATAAAAATGCTAATACTTACACAAAGGTTAATGATTTAAGTGAGTTAATAGGTTTGGCTATGTTTACAGGAGCCAGTGAACTTAGTGGGTCAATGACTAGTTCTTACGATAATGTCAAAACCGTCATTGCTGGAGGATCAATGAAAGTCGAGAATAAACAATCTTGGGCATGTGGTCTTGGATTAAGTGAGCTTTATTATGATGGAAACAAATTGGGGAATATCTATGCTCATAAAGCTTCAGTAAGCACTATTAATAATCTTATCACTGCCGAATCTGATTCTTTTGATCTGGATGATATTTTTATTAATAATGCTAAAATTCGAGAAAATAATGGAGATGAAAATAATGACTTAATTGATTCTCTTCTATCAGAAAACCCAAATATACCTTACTCTTTTATACAAGATGAAAAGACTATAGATTCTGAAATAATGGCATACTTAAGTAGTGTTTCCGAATCTGCTAAAAAAGAAATTGAAGAGAATTTTAAGTCTAAAGAAAAACAAGTACATCTCAAATTAGAGAAATTTATTATTGAACATATTAATAAGTCTTCAGGGGTTGGTAATGTCGATCGCTTTTTAAATGGTTTAATAAAGCATGTAGAGGTTTTCTTGCAGGAAATGAAGCAGGAGAAAGAAGAGAAATCTACTAATGATGAAATACTTAAAAATCAACTCAACCAACTTATATCAGAGTTGAAGGGGCTGAATTTTATGGAGAAAAAATTCGGGTCAAAACTAAAAGAATCAAAAGACGATGTTATCCAAACTGTTAATTTAATTGCGAGTAACACTCATGAGCAGTTAAGAAGACAATATGCTATAACATTTTTTAATAACTTATTATTAGCTATTGATAAAGAGTACTCTAAAGTTAAGGATATACTTTTTAAATTGAAGAAAGTTGCTGAAGATTGTGAGTCTAAATTTATAGGTTTACAAAATCAAATAAACGAAGAGCCAAAGAAATTCGTAAAAGAGCTACACCGTGATTTTGTTAATCAAATAAAAGTTTCAGATAAGGATATTAATGTAAATGACTATTTAAAAAACATTTCTTTAAACCAAAGTAATAAAGGACTATACGATTTTTCAGAAGTGTCAGATAAATTAATAAGTGAAACCTTCTGGCGTTTTTCTAAAGAACTACCCAAGGCCTTAGAGTATAGGAACAGAAGAATTGATGATGTCTTAGCAACGTATTCTAAAGAAGAAGTAATAGAAATTATTAAAGAACTTGTAGCTAAGTCTAACCCATTGTGGTCATATAATTATAAAGGCCATATTGTAAATAGGCAACATCATGAAGCCTTTATTATAGGGGTTCCTAATAGTAGTAACTCGGTTTTAGTTAAGGATAATTTATTTCTCAGCCTTTTAGAGACAAACCAAAAAGCAGACTTTAACTCTACAAATATGAATGATAGAATTGTTATTTATAGAATGGAAGCAACAGTTCCTATTTATGCAGTTTCTAATATGGCTTTATATGAGGAAAAAAGTAAAAAAAGTAATATTAGTCATCATATTGATGCAAATTGGTTGTTAAAAATGGAAAGAGAAGGGTTTGATATCTATCCTACTAAACGTGAAGATCATAGTCTTGAATATTGGGTAACTGGATTTATTTATGACTTTATTAAATATGATGGAGAAAGCTATAAAGCTTACAGTGAAGACCAAGGTGACCCAATAGAAGATTACTGGATTGAATTAGGGAAGTATAGAGATGAGGCTTTTGATGACTTTAAAAGGCGAAAACTACAGGATGAGTTTAAAAAGATGATTGATTCTAAAATTAACGCTTTAGGTGAAACTGAAAATCAAAAATTAATAACCCAAGTCACTTCCGGTACCAATTACAACGAACACTTTTCGAAGAAGAATTTTGAGAATAATGACTTAAAAGACTCTAAAATGATTAGAGTTAGGGAATTGTTTAGTGATGAGATAAATTTTGTAAAAAAAGTTTTAGCAGTTTAATTTTAAATAAATTCATTCTATTATAGCATGTTGGGGTACAGCTACGTGCCCCAACATACTAGTTAGAATGTTCTGTGCTATCGTTCCAATAAAAGTTTAAAAAATTGATTTAACACTTAAAATATGCCAACTTCTAATTCAAACACTCCATCCTCTTCGATCAATATAGGAGTTAACAAGCAAGGTAAAGCCCTTGTTGATAAGATAGATTTACATTTTAAACATCATGAGGTCGCTTATTATGAATCAAATATTATATCTGCCTCTGCGGAATTGAAAGGTGGTAAGCAGTATTTATCTGTTCTAGACGATCGAAAGTTTAGCCTTTACGAAGAAGAAAATATTAAGGTATGGTTTGATAGTGAATTGTATGGAAGTATAAAGACCTTGATAAATGATTTTTCAGAGAGTGATATTAATGTTAATATCATATTGTCAGTTTTTGATAGCACGTCACCAATCCTATTAAAATTACTTCTTGACGCTATTAAAGAACTTGAAGAAAGCCAAAAAATTTCTGGAATTAATGTTAAATTGTTTGTGGTTTTATACGAATTTGATAAGACAGAAAGCAATGATAAAGTAAGTGTTGACGAGGTTTTAAAATCTTTAGAAGAGGTAATAGTCGAAAGTGATTCAGTTATTAGAGAAGTTTACTATTTAGACGATAGAAATGTTGGGCAAGTTAAATTAAATTTAGATT
>JAGPVI010000269.1 GCA_018067115.1 Bizionia sp.
CTGGTGCTCCTGCAACAAAACGCTCGTTAGATAATTTTTTCTGAACCGATTTTAAAAACCCTTGAGTGTAGTTTAATTCTTCGGTTAGTTTTATAATTTCTGCTTCTATATCTATAGCGCCCTCCATAGGTATAAAATACTCATTAGATTTTACGCGATACGTTAAAGCGCCTTCTACAGCTTCAGACACATAATTGATACTATCTAAATTCCCTAGTTTACTAATAACATCATCAAACGTAGTCTCTATTTTTTCGTTATTTATTACCGAGAAGCCTATAGCATCTTTAAAGGCTATATTCTTTTCTTTTCTAACGGTTCTAATTCCAGAAATTACTTCGGAGGCAAACTCAAACTGCGAGATTAATGTGGTATTAATTGGTTTGGCTTCTGGCCATTTCGCAACAATTAAAGCCTCCTCTGGTGTTCTTTGAGCTGTTTTTTGCCATATATCTTCTGTTAAGAACGGCATAAATGGATGTAATACTTTTAAATTGTCTTCAAAAATTGCAATCACTTCTTTATAAGTTGTCGCATCAATTGGTTGTTGGTATGCTGGTTTTACGATTTCTAATAACCATCCGCAGAAATCATCGTATACCAATTTATAAGTCGACATTAAAGCATCACTTAACCTATATTTACTAAAATGATCTTCGATTTCTAACAACACTGTTTGGAACTTAGCACGGTACCACTCTAAAGCAATTTTACTTGAGTTTGGCTGAGCAACAGCATCACTAACCTCCCACAAATTCGTTAAATTATAGGCATTCCAAATTTTATTTCCAAATCCTTTACCTTGTTGGCACAACGTTTCGTCGAACATTAAGTCGTTACCTGCTGCACTACTTAATAGTAATCCCACACGTACACCATCTGCACTATAATCGTCAATTAATTTTAACGCATCTGGAGAGTTCCCTAAAGATTTACTCATTTTACGACGTTGTTTGTCGCGAACCAGCCCTGTTAAATACACATTATTAAAAGGCTTTTGATCTTTATATTCGTACCCAGCAATAATCATACGTGCTACCCAGAAAAATAAAATGTCTGGCCCCGTTACTAAATCGTTTGTTGGATAATAGTATTTTATCTCTTCGTTCTCTGGATTACGAATACCGTCGAACACACTCATTGGCCATAACCAAGAGCTAAACCAAGTATCTAAAGCATCTGTATCTTGTTTTAAGTCTTCGGCTTTTAAATCAGCTTTTCCTGTTTTTGCTCTTGCTAACTCTACTGCTTTCTCAATTGTTTCTGCAACTACAAAATCTTCTTTTCCATCACCATAGAAATACGCAGGAATTTGTTGTCCCCAAAGTAACTGACGAGAGATATTCCAATCACGGATATTCTCCATCCAATGGCGGTAGGTGTTTTCGAATTTCTTAGGGAATAATTTAATTTCAGCATCGTCACCTAGCACTGCTTCTATTGCAGGTTTAACTAGGTCTTCCATTTTTAAGAACCATTGGTCGCTTAATCTTGGTTCGATTACCGCTTTAGTACGTTCGCTAGTCCCTACTTTATTTATATGTGTTTCAGTTTTTACTAAAACCCCTGTTTCTTCTAATTCTTTTACGACAGCTTTTCTTGCATCGAAACGATCTTGACCTTCAAACTGCAATCCGAAACTATTCAGCGTAGCATCATCATTAAAAATATCGATAACCTCTAACTGATGCTTATCACCAAGGTTTTTATCATTTTCATCGTGAGCAGGTGTTACTTTTAAGCATCCTGTCCCAAATTCTAAATCAACATAGTCATCTTCAATAATAGGAATCACACGATTACAAATAGGCACAATCGCTTTCTTTCCTTTTAAGTGCGTAAAACGCTCATCGTTAGGATTAATACAAATAGCTGTATCACCAAAAATTGTTTCTGGACGTGTGGTTGCAATCGTAAGCACATCGTCACTACCTTCAATTTTATAGTTGATATAATATAAGTTACCTTGACGTTCTTCGTGAATAACCTCTTCATCAGACAAGGTGGTTTTTGCCTCTGGATCCCAATTTACCATACGGTAACCACGATAGATTAAACCTTTATTATGTAAATCGACAAAAACTTTTATTACAGCTTCCGACATATCGTCGTCCATTGTAAATTTTGTACGATCCCAATCGCAAGAACACCCTAGTTTTTTAAGCTGTTCTAAAATTACACCACCATATTCTTCTGTCCACTCCCAAGCGTGAGCTAAAAACTCTTCGCGCGTTAAGTCGTTTTTGTCAATACCTTCTGCCTTTAATTTGGCAACTACTTTTGCTTCGGTAGCAATAGATGCATGATCTGTACCGGGTACCCAGCACGCATTTTTACCTTGTAAACGAGCGCGACGAATTAAAACATCCTGAATAGTGTTATTTAACATGTGCCCCATATGCAGTACCCCTGTGACGTTTGGCGGAGGTATTACTATGGTATAAGGTTCTCTCTCATCTGGTGTAGAATGAAAATAATTGTTTTTCATCCAGTAGTCGTACCATTTGCTTTCTACTTCTCTAGCATCATATTTTGATGTAACACTCATTTTTGGAATAGTTTTTGAATAATATTTAGCAAAAATACTTATATTTCTCTTTACAGGAAATTATAAAGACCAAATATTATGGCCTTAAAATACTTATTCGGTTTTACTGATGTATTTAACAAATGATATTTTTGTTTAGAATTTAAAAGTGTTTACTTTTACAAATGAATAAAATCTAAAAATTATGAAAAATTTATTTACACTTCTATTTGTTGGTTTAATCAGCTTTGCAGCGACCGCACAAGCTAAGATTGAATTTAAGGAAACAACAATAGATTATGGTACAATAAATTTTTCATAATTTTTAGATT
>JAGPVI010000291.1 GCA_018067115.1 Bizionia sp.
AGAATACGTTTTTAATAGCGTGTCTTCGACTGCTAAAAACGAAAATAGTAGTACAGGCGAAACTGAAACAACGGTATCTAGATATCCTGATGGTTCACGTTGGCAATCGGCAGCTATATATTCGAGCTTAAAATATAAGCCAAATGAAAAATTTGTTTTTCAAACGGGATTACGTTACAATTATATCGCCTCTTTTGCCGATTTTAAGGAGAATAATGAGTATTTAAATTTACCGTTTACAGAGTCTAAAAATATAGCTGATGCTTTTACGGGATCTGCAGGGGTAACTTGGTTGCCTAATGATATTTTACAATGGCGCTTTAATTTATCCACGGCTTTTAGAGCTCCCAATATTGATGATATCGGAAAAGTTTTTGACTCCGAGCCAGGGTCGGTTGTCGTGCCTAATAACAACTTAAAACCAGAGTATGCTTATGGCGGGGAGTTAGGAGTGACTTTAAATTTTGATAATAAAATTGTGTTTGATGCAGCTACCTATTACACTTATTTAGATAATGCATTGGTGAGAAAAGATGGTGATTTAAACGGGGAAACGGAGATTGTTTATAATGGTGAATTAAGTACAGTGCAATCGCTTCAAAACGCATCTGAAGCTCGTATTTATGGGTTCGAGCTAGGAACAAAAATCAAGTTTTCTGATGCTTTTAAGCTTACCTCGCAATATTCGGTTATTGGAGGATCAGAAACGACAAATGCTATTGAAGTCCCTATTAGGCACGTGGCTCCACATTTTGGAAATACCCACTTAGTATGGCATAAAAATAAAATCTCTACAGATGCTTATTTAAAATACAATAGTGAGATGTCTTTTTATAAGTTGGCGCCATCAGAAAGAGAAAAGGATTATATCTATGCTTTGAATGAGCAAGGGCAACCTTATTCGCCATCGTGGTGCACATTAAATTTTAGAGTTCAATATCAATTTAATGAGGCCGTTGTTTTAACCTCTAGTTTAGAGAATATAACAGACGAACGTTACAAAACCTACTCTTCTGGTATTGCATCTCCAGGTAGAAACCTTATTGTATCTTTAAAATATACGTTGTAGTAAAGTTTTTTAATAGTTAATTTGTCGGAAATAAAATTCTGAAAAGCTAACACCTTCTTATTTTTTAATCGCTTTCTTAGTTATCGTTTGTCCGTTTCTAAGTGTAACTTTAGCGATATAAGTCGCACTATTTAATTGAGATAAGTTGTATGTCTCGGTACTGTTTTTACCTTTTAAATCGTATAACAGTCGGCCGTAGATATCATAGATTTTAACGTTCTCAATACTGAGCTTAGGCGTAACCTTAAAAGTTGTACGATTAGTATGGTCTTCAAAAATCGTCAGATTAGTTTCAGAGGCAATAAATGTATCTACTGACAAACTAGGTGTTATAAAAACTAAGGTAAATCGAGAATTGTATTGGCCTTTTGTAGCGCTGAAGGTGTAGTCTCCTGTTTTTAAAGCGTGGTAGATATTTAATTCGCTATCTTTTAAATAAATAGCATTAGATGTTAAAAAATCTCCTGTAAAATGATCGATTCCTATATTATATGTTGTTACCGAGTCTATGGCAGTTGTAAAACCTAATAAAACTTCTTCATTAACGTGTAAAGCATTTGTTTCTCTACCTTGAATAGCTAATGGTTTTGCACTGTTATCTGCAAAAGACACTAACATAGCTGCGCTGCCATTAAAATAGCGTGGGGCATCGTAAATGGCGCCATCATCCCCATTGGTAGCGTTGTCAACATAGCCTATTGCCATCTGGTTAAATAGATGACTATTACTAAGATTTAGCCATAGTCTATTTGGTTGATTTGTAGTGCTTTCTTTATAAAATTGTTCGTTATTTTCTTTTACTCGCATATGGTTTCTAAACAGTACGTTTCCGCTAGTGGTGGATGCATTATCGTCATACAAAACAAAAAAGGCCTGTCCAGAAGGAATATAATCATTGGGTGTATATTGTGTGCCGTCAGGGTGGGTTTCTCCGGCAATATTTGCTCCGGTTCCGTTGTAAATAGCATAGTCCATTGCGTTAAAATTTAGTTGTTGGTTGCCGTTATTTGTGCTTAGCGGTGGCGAGCTTTGAGACCAATAATATATAGCGCCTTCCAATACACCGTTAAGACTTGCTCCGTACAGATTTTCGGCAAAAAATAAATTAACATCTATAGCCGATGGGTATGGGTTCCCGATGAGATTCCAGTTGTTATCTAGTGTCGTGGTATCATTTCTATATACAGGAATACCTATGTTTCCTGAGTTTAATGTGCTGCCTTGAAAGGCTTTTAAAATACCATTGATGCCTGCAGTAGGGCTACTTATATCTGTAGTACTCAAGGTGGCAGCATATCCTTTTCCTGGAATCATAAGTCCGGAAGCAAATTCCCAATCGTTGCCATCGTCATCAACGTCGTCTTGCCCCAAAGTGGTTGTATTGTTATTGTTTAAGGTTTCTGCGTAAACATCTGCAAATTCACCTCCATTAAATTGGAACTTACGTAAAGGAGAGGTGTTTGGTAAAAAGGCCTCTAAAGACTCTTCTGGTACCGGCGAGCTCCAATACGTGTACTCATACCAATCGTTGGTTGGAGCCGTTCGTTTGTTAACCACAATAGGAAATGTACTTGTGCTATTATTTCTAAAAGGTGCTGAGTTGTTTACTTGAATAAAACTTCCCTTGTCTTCAATTACTATGTTTCCATTATTTGTAATTAAATTATTAATTTCTACAAACGTGCTGTCTTGAATAGTTAAAAGCACTCCGCTATTAATAGTTAAACGGCAAGCAGAAAAACTAGATTGCCCTGGAGTTCCAACAGTGTAGTCTGCATTTAGAATTGCAAGAGTACTACTGTTAGGAGGAATAGACCATAAGTTACCGTCCCAAACAGCTACTGACGAGCATTGGCAATCGTTAAAGTGATAGCCTAAATTAGAGGTGTCATTAGATGGAGAAGACGTCCATTGTGAAATAGTGTAGGTTGTAGTCGGAGCTTGCACATCTGGATTACGCGCTAAATCAATATTCTGACCAAAAAAATTATTGACACCTAACTCGCCTACGGTATCTATATTCGTTGCAGCACTATTTTGTAAAGTGATAACATCGTTACCATTAAAGTTCATTACGCTATGACCGGTACAGTAATCTGGAGTACCACTAACACAAAGCGTTGCGTTGTTTCTTGCAATTAGAAATGTTGAATATGGGGCGATAGTACCATTTAGTGTTCTTATAATAGGGTGTACATTAGTTTCACCGTTATTAAAACGAGCGATTTGATAATTAGAGAGGTCTATAGTTGTGTTGGTTGGGTTATATAATTCAATATATTGCTCGTTGGGTGTACTGGCTGCCGCCTCATGATATTCTGAAATAAACACTTCCGCACAATCTCCAGGGGGTGTATACGAAAGGACTTCTCCCGAAGCAGAAACCACTATTTTTGGGGCGCCTGTACTGGTAATATCTATGTTTTCAGTATAGTTACCTACTGCCGCAGAAAAATTAATATGGCTGTAAATCGTCGTTAAAATAACCTCTCCCGCGGTTGGTGTTAAAGTTATAGTCGCCGTATAGGGGCCATTGAAAGTTTCAGAAATTAGAAAATTTGCAGGAGCATTAATTACAATAGCGTTAGTTAAAGCAGAGCCTTGAACGCTAAATGTTTCGTAAGTTAATGAGACGTTGGCTACAACGTTAGTTAGGCCGCTTACGCTATAAGAGTTTGGGTTTACAGTGATAGTTGGAGTTGTAGGAGGTGTTCCCTCAATGACTATATTGTCCAACCGCATGCGCTCATCATTACTGTTGTTTGTTATACTAACACGTAACTGAAGTGATACTCCGTTTAATAACACGTTGTGCGATATTACAGTGTCTAAAAAATCATTCTGGATAAAACCATTAGTTCCGGCTTGCGTCCATGGGCCACCATCCAAACTAAATTCGGTAATAAAAGTATCGGTATCTTCAAGATTGTCGTCGGTTGGAGAACTTTCACTCGCATCTATAGAAAATTGAACATTTGTAAAGTTGCTAATATCAATGACAGGTGAAAGCCAAATACCTGTACCATCTAGGTCTCTGCCTTCTAAAAACCTATTTCCTCCTGTTACTTTAAACCAGTCGCTTACTTGGTCTAGGTTTACAGTGCTAACATCTATAGACCACGTTACGCCAGAGAGATCTATTTCGGTTAGCCCGGTGTTGGAATTAAAAGATGCTCCTTTATTTAATTGGTTTGAGAAGTCTTCGCTATAGATAGTGGTTTGGCTATAAACTAAACAGCTAAAAAGAAGTAAAATATAAAGTAGTTTTATTTTCATAACAGCGTTTAGTATTGTTATATTTTAAAAGTTTAATTTTGTACTATGTTTCAAAACGTTAAAACATTTACAGTAGATGAAGCTAAAAAAAAGCTTGAGCATTACTGTGCATATCAAGAAAGGTGTCACCAAGAGGTGCAGCAAAAATTAAAAAGTATGAATATGATACCTGAAGCGTCAGATGTCATAATAGTTCATCTTTTGGAACATAACTTTCTTAACGAAGAACGTTTTGCTAAAACATTTGTTCGTGGTAAGTTCAATATTAAAAAATGGGGTAAATATCGTCTTACCCGTGAA
>JAGPVI010000323.1 GCA_018067115.1 Bizionia sp.
TAAACCTAAAGCAGCATATTCCCATTCCGTTTCAGTTGGTAGTCTGTATTTTGGAGAGATAATACCTGTTTCTCTAGAAGCATAAACACCACTTTCATTACCTTCAGCATCTACATTTGGCTTATTTTTTCCACCTTTTAAAATCTCTTCGTTACCACCAAAAGATTGTGTAGGCGCATTAATATAAGTATCTGTATTAAAGTTTGCGTCTGCAGTTGCTTCATATTGACTTCCTTGTTTAAGGAAACCTTCTTGTTGTAGTTTTAATTCGTTAACGCGGTCTGTTCTCCAGTTAGCAAATTCAACAGCTTGCATCCAGCTTACACCAACAACAGGATACTCACCGTAACCTGGGTGACGTAAGTAGTTGTTAGTCATTACTTCATTATAACCTAATCTGTTTCTCCATACTAAAGTATCTGGTACAACACCTTCGTAGATTCTTCTAAAGTTTTCTTCTTCTGGTGGGAATACTGTTTTAACCCAGTCAAGGTACTCCATGTACATTTTGTTGGTTACCTCAGTTTCGTCCATATAAAAAGACTGTACGTGTTGTTGATTTGGTGTATTATTCCAATCGTGCATCACGTCATCTTGAACTCTACCTTTAGTAAATGTTCCACCTTCTACAAAAACTAAACCTGGTGCAGCCTCTTGCCCCTTGTATTTTGTATTGTATTGAAATCCACCGTCTTTAGAGTTGATTTGCCACCCAGTTCCTCTCGAAGTATTAGAACCTCCCGATCTTTTACAGCCAACCAAAGTTAAGGATATCGCTAAGACAACTAATAACCTTGATATAAGTACTTTTTTCATATTCATACGTTTAAGTAAGATAATTAAGTTTTTTTTAAGAGACGCAATATAACAATTCTACCTAACTCTACAAGTAATTTTATAAAATTTGAATAAAATTATTATTCACTTTGCCCCATTTTTTTACAGTATGTCGATTTTAAAACCTGTTTTTAAAACGGCATTTGATACTGTATAACGTGATACTTTTTAATTTATTATCGTAATATTGTGATGTTTTTAAGGAATATTTAAGAAACCAATAATAACCTCAATATTATAACGTTATTTAGGCAATGAGAAAGATTTTATTTGTTTTTACTATATTGGCTTGCTCTGCGGTGTTTTCGCAGCAAAAGAAGTTTAATTTAGATTGGAATGGCCAAACAGCTATGACCACAGATGAGTATCGTGTAGAAGTACCTACTTTCACGCCTAAAGAAAATTATAGTTTTGATGTAGATGCGGGTATAAAAATTGTGTCTCAATGGGAAGTAGTGACTTCAGTTAACGAAAACTCGGTTTCTGTTAGTGCTATAAAATACAGTCCTATAAGTATCTCAGAATTAAGAGGTGTAAATATTAATAGTATTCCAGAGACTTTTAAGTTCTCAGTTAAAAATTCTTCAGCCCGAAATAAAAAGTATGTCATGCTTAGCGCTTCGGCTATTGTAAAGTCGGCAACTGGAGGTTATAATAAAGTGACCTCTTTTACTTTGCAATTTAATAGTGCTAATAAAATTGCTAGTCCTAATCTTTCAGCAAATCAAAGTATTTCAAATTCTGTTTTAAAAGCGGGAGCTTGGTATAAATTCGCAGTCGATAAAACAGGGGTTTTCAAAATTTCTAAGAATTTTTTGAATCAAATGGGAATTAATACTAATACTATAGACCCTAGACAGATTAAAATTTATGGTAATGGCGGTGCAATGATACCCTATAAAAATGATGTGAATTACCCCATAGACCCTATTGAAAACGCTATTAAAATTGTGGGCGAAAACGATGGTGTTTTTCATGATAGCGATTATATTTTATTTTATGGAGTTGGGCCAACGGGTATTGTTAATGATTCGCGAGTAAATACTCACCTCAATCCGTATTCCGATTTAGCATATTATTATCTAAGTATAAGTCCTGGTTTAGGAAAACGTATGCAATCCCTTATAGAGCCTGTAGGAGCATCAGATTTAGTTATTACTACTTTCGATGATTATAAATTCCATGAAGTAGATGAATTTAATATTGCTTTTGTTGGTCGTCGTTGGTTTGGAGATAAATTCGATATTGAAACAACGAAATCATTCAATTTTAGTTTCCCTAATCGCATCGTAGCCGAGCCTATAGAATTGAAAGTTGTTGGGGTTTCTACATCTGCAAATACGTCTAGTATGATGGTTAAAATGAATGGTACAGATGTTTCTACTATTACTTTACCCGGTGTTTCAGCGCCTAATTTTGCTACAGAATCATCGCTAACAGAGGATGTTATTACAACTACCGATGCCGCTACTGTTCAAATAACGTACAACAAGCAAGGTAATCCAGGGGCAGTAGGTTATTTGGATTATATCTCCTTACAAGCAACCCGTGCTTTAACATTTTCGGGAAACCAAATGGGTTTTAAAAAGAATGAAACAGGCCAGTCTACCGGAATAGGAGAATATATAGTATCGAATACTACAAGCGTAAAAGAAATCTGGGAGGTTACCGATACTAATAATGTGCGAACAAAATTAAATTCTGGCAATGCAAGTATCAGTTTTAAATCGGCTTTAGGAACTATTAGAGAGTTTGTTGCAATTTCAAATTCAGGATTCTATACGCCAATTCAAGCCAGTAATTCTTCAGTTCAAAATCAAGATATAAAAGGTAAAATATTTAAAAATAGCCAAGGGAACTTTCAAGATATAGACTATTTAATCATAACGCCAAATGCAAACTACAATCAGGCAGAACGGTTAGCACAAATAAATAGAACTAAAAATAATTTGAACGTAAAAGTGGTAAGTTTAGAAACTATATATTCTGAATTTAGTACCGGAAATAAGGATGTTTCAGCCATTAGAAACCTCGTAAAATATGTTTACGACAATGCTAGTACGGCAGATAAACGTTTAAAGTATTTGTGTTTGTTTGGTGATAGCTCTTTCGATTATAAGGAGAAAATTGCACAAAACGCCTATAATGTTCCCTCGTGGCATGCATACAGTAGTTTTAATTTGATAAACTCCTTTGTAACAGATGATTTTTATGGGATGATGGATCCCGAAGAAGGCGAATTGTATATAAGTGATAAATTAGATATTGCCATCGGTAGAGTTCTAGCCGATTCGCCACAACGTGCAAAAGATTTAGTAGATAAAGTACAACGTTATTACGCTAAAGAAGCCTACGGGAGTTGGAGGAATAATGTGGTAGTAATTTCTGATGATGTCGACGAGGCGTACGAGGCTACACTTCAAGAAACTACCGATAATATTGGTAATCTAATTGCAGATAATAAACCGTTTCTTAACGTGGTAAAAATCCATTCCGATTCTTATAAACAAGAGTCGTCAGTGGGAGGGGATCGCTATCCAGATGTTACAACAGCGATTGCAAACGCGATCGAAAATGGAGCTTTGGTTGTTAATTATTTTGGTCATGGTGGTGAAGATGGATTGGCAAAAGAAAGGATTTTTGAAAAAATTGATGCTCAAAATCTTAGAAACGAATGCAAACTAAATTGTTTCGTAACCGTTACCTGCGAGTATACAAGATTCGATAACCCGTTGCGTGAAACCGCGGGAGAGTTAATTTATTGGAATAAATCTGGTGGTGCAATAAGCTTAATCACCACGACACGTCAAATTTTTCTTGGTGTAGGTGTAACTTTTAATGTTAAATTGGAAGAGTATTTGTTTTCATTTAGTGATTTAGATACGTACGATGCTTACGAATACCCGTCTATGGCCGAGGCTTTGCGACTCACTAAAAATGACCCTTCTATTTCAGGAATTGGTCAAAAACACTTGGTTTTTTACATCGGCGACCCTGCTTTAAAATTAGCGTTTCCAAAACCCAATGTAAGACTAACTAAAATAAACGATGTTCCTGTAGCCCAAAACACAGAGGTCTTAGAGGCGTTAAGCTATGCTAAATTAGCAGGAGAAGTTACCGATTTAGCAGGAAATGTACTTACCAATTATAACGGTAAAGTAGTCACTACTATTTACGACAAACCTATAGATCGCGAAACATTAGGAAATGATAATACTATGCAGGGCGGTCAACTTATTAAACTCAATTATCAAACATTAGGTGAGGTCATTTTTAGAGGGCAGGCGACGGTTACAAACGGTCAGTTTGAGTTCGATTTTATAGTGCCAAAAGATATTGGTATTCCTGTAGGTTACGGTAAAGTTAGTTTTTATGCGTCTAGAGAAACGCCATTGTCCGACCAATCTGGGGCAACAACAACCGACTTGCAAATAGGGGGTATTAACGAAAATGCACCCGAAGATAATACGGGACCCATTATTAATTTATTTATGAATGACGAAAATTTCGCTTCTGGCGGAATTACAAATGAAGCACCAACATTAATAGTAAAGCTTCAAGATGAAAACGGAATAAATACTGCTAGCGGAATTGGGCATGATATCGTTGCAACAATCGATGGAGACGATGTAAATCCGTTTGTTTTAAATAATTATTATGTTACCGAGCTGGACGATTATACTCGCGGAGGCTTAAGTTTTCCGTTTAGAGATTTAAAACCTGGATTGCATACGTTAACTTTAAAAGCTTGGGATGTTTATAATAATTCATCAACTGCAGAAATTCAATTTGTAGTATACGATCAAGATAATGGTTTGGTAATCGATCGCGTATTAAACTATCCTAACCCATTTGTAAATTATACCGAGTTTTGGTTTAATCATAACAGTTCAGAGATTTTAAATATTTCCGTGCAGATTTTTACTATATCTGGAAAAATAGTGCGCACAATTAATGGTCAGACGTCCGGTTCTGGCTCAAAAATAACAACGTCGACCTCTCGCGATATTGTGTGGGATGGAAGAGATGATTTTGGTGATAAAATAGGAAAAGGAACCTATATTTATAAATTGAAAGTACAGTCGACACTCACTAATGATACCGTCGAAAAAATAGAGAAACTTGTAATCCTGTAATAATAAATTATATTTGTCTAATAAAAATTATATATGAAGAATAAAATAATAGCATTAGTTGCGTTGTTTACCGCTACTTTTCAATTAAGTGCACAGAATTCATTCGAAATAAAACCTAACCCAGACTCTAGAGTTATAACTACAGGGATGCCCTTTTTATTAATCGCGCCAGATGCGAGAGCTGCGGCTATGGGAGATATGGGAGTTGCAACATCAGTAGATGCATATTCTCAAAAATGGAACCCAGCGAAGTACGTGTTCTCGACTGCAAAGTCTGGTATTTCTTTAAGTTACACTCCTTATTTAAGTAAATTAGTAAATGATATTGGGGTAGGGTATGTTTCTTATTTTAATAGATTGAACGAACAAAGTGCTTTTGGTGCTAGTTTAACATATTTTAGTTTAGGGGAAATTGAATTTGTTGAAAATGAATTCGATACGCCTTTAGTGCAAAAGCCTAATGAATTAGCTTTAGATATTTCTTATACTTTACGTTTAAGCGATCAGTTTGCTATGGCGGTTGCTATGCGTTATTTACGATCAGATTTAAAATTAAACACTGGTGGAAACGATATTAAACCAGCGAGTACATTTGGGGTAGATATTACAGGTTTTTATCAAAGTGAAGAAGAAGCTTATAACGACTTTAATGGGCGCTGGAGAGGTGGTTTTGCTATCCAGAACTTAGGTCCGAAATTTAAATACGACGAAGGAGGTCAAGAAAACTTTCAGCCTACAAACCTTCGCTTAGGTGGTGGTTTCGATTTTATTTTCGACCAATACAATAAATTAGGTGTTACCGTAGAGGTTTCAAAACTTCTAGTGCCAACACCGCCAATGTATGGAACAAGAACAGAATATGTAGATAATAATAATAACGGCGTTTACGATCCAGAAAATGGCGATGACTTTGTAAGTAGTGATAATAATTACATTATAGAAGGAGAGGATCCCAATGTGAGTTTTATTTCTGGAATTTTCCAATCGTTTGGTGATGCACCTGGAGGATTTAGCGAAGAGTTAAAAGAATTTACTTATGCGTTAGGAGCAGAATATTTGTACCAAGATGCATTCGCGTTTAGAGCAGGTTACTTTAATGAAAATGAAAGTAAAGGGGCTCGTAAGTTTTTTGCCTTAGGAGCAGGGTTTAAATACAATGTTATTAATGTAGATTTATCTTACCTATTCTCTGCGTCTAAAGTACAGAGTCCATTAGAAAGCACATTACGATTCTCTTTAACATTTAATTTAGGAGAAGGTACGTACACCGAATATTAAAAAAAGTAGTAAATAAAAATATTAAAAACTATTGTGTAAAAGCAATAGTTTTTTTGTCTGAAACCGTTTTTCTACAAGCAATAAATTAAATTATGAAAGAATTAAAAATAGAAACGACATTATATGTTTACGATGCGTTAAGTGATTTAGACAACGATGTCCAAGATTTAATGGCGCATGCAGTCCAGGCTAGAGAAAAAGCATACGCACCGTACTCTAAGTTTTTTGTGGGCACCGCTTTATTATTAGATAATGGCGAAATAATTACTGGAAGCAATCAAGAAAATGCCTCTTACCCTTCAGGCTTATGCGCAGAGCGAACAGCTATTTATTATGCCGGTGCAAAATATCCAGAAGCCCAAATAATATCTATGGCAGTAACTGCAGCGTCTCAGTTAAATAAAACAATTGCCCCTATTCCTCCTTGTGGAGCTTGCAGACAGGCTATTGCCGAGTACGAGGTAAAACAAGAATCACCAATAAAAATCTATTTTATGGGAGAAACAGGTGCGGTTGCTGTCTCTAATTCGCTTGCTAATTTATTGCCTTTACTTTTCGATAAAGCCTACTTATAACGAATTAGTGACATTTTTCCGTTTTACAGTTTTTTCATTAGTCCTTAATGTATTACTTTTGTTATTCGTTTATTAAAAATAACGTTTCCAAATGCAAAAAATAACAAAAGAAGTTTACCTTAAATGGTATGAAGATATGTATTTCTGGAGAAAGTTTGAAGACAAACTAGCTGCGGTTTATATACAACAAAAAGTAAGAGGATTTCTTCACTTATATAATGGTCAAGAGGCGGTGCTAGCTGGAGCGCTACACGCTATGGATTTATCGAAAGATAAAATGATTACTGCTTACCGTAACCACGTTCAACCTATTGGTATGGGTGTGGATCCAAAACGCGTTATGGCAGAATTGTACGGTAAAGCAACAGGGACTTCTCAAGGTTTAGGAGGTTCTATGCATATTTTTTCTAAAGAACATCGTTTTTACGGTGGTCACGGTATCGTTGGTGGTCAAATTCCTTTGGGAGCAGGTATTGCTTTTGGAGATAAATATCATAATCAAGATGCTGTAACACTTTGTTGTTTTGGAGATGGAGCAGCCCGCCAAGGATCGCTACACGAAACATTTAACTTAGCAATGCTATGGAAATTACCAGTCGTTTTTGTTTGTGAAAACAACGGTTACGCGATGGGAACTTCTGTAGAACGTACTGCAAATCACACCGATATTTGGAAACTAGGATTAGGTTACGAGATGCCTTGCGGACCAGTAGATGGAATGAATCCGGTAAAGGTAGCCGAAGCATTCGATGAGGCCATCGCTAGAGCACGTCGTGGTGACGGACCAACATTCTTAGAGCTTAAAACATACCGATTTAGAGGGCACTCTATGAGTGATGCGCAGCACTATAGAACAAAAGATGAAGTAGCAGAATACAAGAAAATAGACCCTATTACGCAAGTAAAAGATGTTATTCTTGAAAATGAATATGCTTCTAAAGACGATCTTAAAGCAATCGAAAAACGCGTTAAAGAATTAGTGGACGAATGTGAGAAATTCGCAGACGAATCACCGTACCCAGAGAAAAATGTAATGTACGATTCTGTTTACGAACAAGAAGATTATCCGTTTATAGAGCATAAAATAAAATAAGCTATGGCAGAAGTAATAAATATGCCGCGTTTAAGCGACACAATGGAAGAAGGAACAGTTGCTACCTGGTTAAAACAAGTTGGTGACAAGATTGAAGAAGGAGATATTTTAGCCGAAATTGAAACTGATAAAGCAACAATGGAATTCGAGTCTTTTTACGAAGGG
Source organism: Bizionia sp. (assembly GCA_018067115.1). Taxonomy (GTDB): domain Bacteria; phylum Bacteroidota; class Bacteroidia; order Flavobacteriales; family Flavobacteriaceae; genus Bizionia. The sequence goes on from JAGPVI010000323.1 coordinate 8,085, forward strand.
ACCTTGCTTCATATTGGTGTCCAAGAAGGAGAAACTACGAAAGTAGATGAGCTTTTAGCAATTATTGGCGAAGAAGGTGAAGATATTTCTGCATTGTTAAAAGGCGGAAAAAGTACTTCGGAAGAAGATGAAGACTCGAAATCTGAAACTTCTAAAGATGAAACTGAAGAAAAGTCAGAAGAAGAGAATTCTAAAGACGAATCAGAAACTACTGAAACTAACGAGATTCCTGAAGGTGTTATAGTAGTAACTATGCCACGCTTAAGTGATACGATGGAAGAAGGGACTGTAGCAACTTGGTTAAAGCACGTTGGCGATACAGTAGAAGAAGGTGATATTCTTGCCGAAATTGAAACTGATAAAGCAACAATGGAATTCGAATCTTTTCAATCGGGTACCTTATTATACGTTGGTTTAGAAGAAGGAGATTCTGCCAAAGTAGATGCTTTATTAGCTATTATTGGTCCAGAAGGAACAGACGTGTCTGGAATTGCTAAAAACTTTAATGCTGGAGGTGAAGCGCCAAAAGCAGAACAGTCGGCAGATAAGAAAACGCCTAAAAAAGAAGAAAAAACAGCTGCCGCGCCAAAAGCACAAGATAAAAAAGCCGAAGCACAGCCTGTAGCAAAAACAAATAATACTGGACGTGTATTTATTTCGCCTTTAGCCAAGAAAATGGCAGAAGATAAAGGAATCGATGTAAATCAAGTTCAAGGTTCTGGAGAAAATGGTCGTGTTGTAAAACGCGATATCGAAAGCTTTACGAGCTCTGTGGCATCGTCTGCTTCTGCAGCGAAGTTTGTGCCAACAGGTCAAGAAGATTTCGATGAGAAACCAAACTCGCAAATGCGTAAAGTAATTGCAAAACGTTTGGCTGAATCTAAATTTACTGCGCCTCATTATTACTTAAATGTAGAGTTCGATATGGAGAATGCTATTGCTTTTAGAGCACAGTATAATTCGTTACCGGATACTAAAATTTCTTATAATGACATGATCGTTAAAGCCTGCGCTTTAGCTTTACGTCAGCATCCACAAGTAAACTCTCAGTGGTTTGCAGATAAAATGAAACTAAACAATCACGTACATATTGGTGTTGCCGTAGCTGTCGAAGATGGTTTAGTTGTACCTGTTGTAAAGTTTGCAAACGAACAATCGTTGCCTCAAATTAATGCAGCTGTAAAAGATTTTGCTGGTCGTTCAAGAAATAAAAAGTTAACACCTCAAGAAATGGAAGGCAGCACATTTACTATTTCTAACTTAGGGATGTTTGGAATAGAAAGTTTTACTTCTATTATCAATCAGCCTAACTCAGCGATTTTATCTGTTGGAGCAATTCTTGAAAAACCAGTCGTTAAAAACGGACAAGTAGTAGCTGGAAACACTATGAAGTTATGCTTAGCTTGCGATCACCGAACAGTTGATGGCGCAACGGGAGCTCAGTTTTTACAAACATTAAAGGGATATATCGAAAACCCTATAACGATGTTGGTTTAATTCATAAATCATACTACAATTAATCCTGTATCAATTTTTTTGGTACAGGATTTTTTTATCTTTAAACTTTAATTTATTCAATCACCAAACAAACCATTTATTATGAGAAAACTATTAGTATTATTTATAATTCCTTTTTTACTTATCAGTGTGTCTGCCTGTAAATCTTCAGGAGTTGCAACCGACAAAAATTATACGGTAACCGCCGATGAGGTTAAAGCAATGGTGTCTTTCTTGGCTTCAGATGAATTAAAAGGAAGAGATACCGGTAGTGAGGGTATAAATACAGCAGCAACTTATATTGAGAACGAATTTAAAGCTTTAGGTATTAAACCTTATTTTAATGACTATCGCGACACTTTTAAAATGGGTGATGTCGATGCTTTTAATGTGGTTGGTTTTATTGAAGGAAGCGATGCTACTTTAAAAGATGAGTTTATAATTATAGGGGCGCATTACGACCATATAGGGGAAATTGCCGCTGTAGACGGCGATGTTATAGCAAACGGCGCTAACGATAATGCCGCAGGAACAAGTGCAGTGCTTACGTTAGCTAAATATTTTTCGACTAAAAAAACAAAACGCAGCTTATTATTTGTGGCGTTTACCGCAGAGGAAAAAGGCTTGTTAGGGTCTAAACACTTAGCGAATAGATTAAAAGAAAACAATTTTAAATTGTATACAATGTTTAATCTAGAAATGATTGGTGTGCCATTAATAAATACAGAGCATCAAGCTTTTCTTACAGGATATGACCGTTCAAACTTAGCAGAAGTAATGAATGCATATGCTGGTAAAAAATTAATTGGCTCATCGGAAGTGGCTAAAAAATATAGTTTATTTATGCGTTCAGATAATTATCCGTTTTACGAAGTGTTTAACGCTCCGGCACATACGGTATCTTCATGCGATTTAACCAACTTTGATTTTTACCACCACGTACACGACGAAATCGACAAACTCGATTATACGTTTATGGCTAATTTAATAAATGCATTAGCTCCAGTTATCCAAAAAACGGCAAATGCATCAACAAACGAAATACAATTACATGAAAAGTAAAAATATAATTATAACAGGAACGAGTCGTGGTATTGGGTTTCAATTGGTACAATTATTAGCAAGCCAAGGACATAACGTCTTGGCTTTGTCTAGAAATAGTGAGCCAATTAATAATCTTAAAATTGAAGCTGTTAACGTTTTAGCATTCGATTTATCTAAGCCTGAAGAGTATAAAAATGTGACTCATTTTATAGAAACGGAGTGGAAACACGTGGATGTTTTAATTAATAACGCAGGTGCTTTAGTAAATAAGCCTTTTATTGAAACTACAATGGATGAATTTGAAGCTGTGTATAAAACAAATGTCTTTGGGGTTGCCCAAATGACGCGTACCGTTTTACCATTTATGAAAAAGGATTCTCACGTGGTTACCATCAGCTCTATGGGAGGTATTCAGGGGAGTGTAAAATTCCCTGGTTTATCGGCTTACAGCTCTAGTAAAGGTGCTGTAATAACGCTTACCGAGCTGTTAGCGGAAGAATATAAAGAAACAGGGCCAAGCTTTAATGTGTTGGCTTTAGGCGCAGTAAAGACCGAAATGTTAGCAGAGGCTTTTCCGGGATTAGATGTGCCTACTTCGGCCTTACAAATGGCCGAGTATATCGCGCAGTTTGCTCTAACCGCTCAACAGTTTTATAACGGTAAAGTGTTGCAAGTATCTAATTCTACACCTTAATTTTAGGGCGACTTAATTTATCATTCAACTTAAAAATATGGCAGATACACATTCTAAACCGTTTCCCATTGGCACATTAGCACCGTCATTTACGTTGCTTAATCCGTTAACGAATACTTTGCAGTCGCTAGAAGATTACAGAGGGGAGCGTGCCACGGTAATTGTATTTATGTGCAACCATTGCCCATTTGTTATTCACATTAATAAAATGATGATAGCAATGGCTAATGAGTATATTAACGAGGGGGTTGCTTTTATTGCTATTAGTAGTAATGATGTTGTAAATTACCCTCAAGATTCGCCCCAACTAATGGCCCAATTAGCGCAAAAGGAACAGTTCCCTTTTCCTTATTTATACGACGAAAGTCAGGAGGTCGCACTAGCGTATAATGCGGCATGCACCCCAGATTTTTATGTGTTTAATAATTGTATGGAAGCAACGTATCACGGCCAGTTCGATGACTCTAGGCCTAGAAATCAGTTGCCTGTTACAGGAGGCGATTTAAAAGATGCAATAGAACGTGTTTTAGGTCAAAGATTACCATCTAAAAATCAGAAGCCAAGTATCGGCTGTAATATTAAATGGAAACAAAGTTGAAAGTGTAAAAATTAAGATTATTTAAACACCGATACTATTAAATTAAAGTACTTTTGTGAAAAATTTAAAAATGCAACAAACAACAAATACAATTTTAATGATTCGTCCTGTAAGCTTTAGGATGAATGAACAAACTGCTGTTAATAATTATTTTCAAGGAGAATTACAGTTGAAAAATGCCGAAATTAATGCTCAAGCTCAAGACGAATTTGATGGTCTTGTAGCAAAATTAAGAGCGGTAGGTGTTAATGTAATTGTTGAGAATGATATTGTTGAACTAGATACTCCAGATTCTATCTACCCAAATAACTGGGTGAGTTTTCACGAAAACGGAAATGTTGGTTTATACCCAATGTTTGCCGAAAATAGAAGACGTGAACGTAGAGAAGAAATTTTAGAACGTCTTGAAAAAGAAGGGTTCGAAATAAAAGATATTATCGATTATACTTCTGCTGAAGAAGAAGGTGTTTACTTAGAAGGTACCGGAAACTTGCTTTTAGATCGTGAAAATGATAAAGCATATTGCGCATTATCTCCAAGAGCAGACGAAACATTATTTATAGAGTTTTGTGAAGATTTTGAATACACTCCGGTGGTCTTTACAGCATACCAAACGGTAGAAGGGAAGAGACTGCCTATTTACCACACTAATGTTATGATGTGTTTAGCAGAAACATTTGCTGTTATTTGTTTGGATACAATAGACGATAAAAAAGAACGTAAACACGTTGTAAAAAGTCTAAAAGAAGATAATAAAGAAATTATAACTATTACCGTAGAGCAAATGGAGCATTTTGCAGGTAATATGTTACAAGTTCGCGGCGCAGAAGATAAGCGTTATTTAGTAATGAGTGAAGCGGCCTATAAATCATTGTTGCCGTCACAGATTGCTACTATAGAAAAACATTGTGAGATTATATACAGTCCGTTACCAACTATCGAGACTTGCGGTGGTGGAAGCGCACGTTGTATGATGGCCGAAGTGTTTTTACCAAAAGTATAATGTAAACTAATAAAGGTGTAATAACCGTTCTTAAAGGGAGTTCTATGTCAATAGAGCTCCCTTTTTTATTCAAATAATCCCCTTGCCAATACTAGTCAGTCTTCATTCTTTGTGTTTTCTATATGATTATTGTACGAATAAATAAAGGTCGAAACTTTATGGTCCTCAGGAATCGTAAGTCACTCTTTTCTTCTTTTTAATAACCTAGACCTGTGGTTACATAACATTGGAGAACTCTAAGGAGAAGTAGCTACAGTTCACTACATCAATTAAACAGACGTTTTTCGCTAATGATTTTGTATAGTTATTACAGCGCTATTTTTA
>JAGPVI010000331.1 GCA_018067115.1 Bizionia sp.
CCATAGCCATTATACCCGCCAGAGGACAATCGAAGCGATTACCTAAAAAGAATAGCAAGCTGCTTAATGGTTTGCCATTGTTGGTTTATAGTATTCAGTACGCTCAAAAACAGGCGGAGATTGATGCGGTTTATGTTAGTACAGACGATGCAGAGATTAAAGCCATTGCTTTACAGTATGGCGCGAAAGTTATAGAACGCCCCGAAGCCTTAGCTGGCGATTTGGAGCCTACTATAAGTGCGTTACAACACGCTGTAAATAGTATAAATTGTTCTACGTTAGAGACGGTTGTTCTTTTGCAACCTACAAACCCTTTACGACCAAAAGAGCTGTTTACACGTGCGTTTCAGTATTATACTAATAATAAATGCGATAGCGTGTTTACGGTGAGTAGAAATAACGATAAATTAGGGAGTATAAAGTCTGATAAGTTTATTCCACATAATTACACCCCTGGTCAACGCAGTCAAGACTTAGAACCTTTGTATTTTGAAAATGGTTTATTGTATATTACACGCGTTTCCGAACTTTTAAAAGGTTTTATTATTACAGAAGATGGGTATCCGTATCTTGTCGAGCACCCTTTTGCAGATGTGGATATCGATACACAAGACGATTTTGATTTGGCAACTTTTAAATTAAATTATTACACCAATGAGTAACCCTTACATAGAGATTGCAGGCCGAAAAATCGGCCAAGATTATCCTCCTTTGGTTATTGCAGAAATCGGTATTAATCACGAAGGTTCTTTGGCAGTTGCTAAAGCTATGGTAGATGCCGCAAAACGCGCAGGTGTTGAGGTGGTTAAACACCAAACTCATATTGTTGAAGATGAAATGAGTGGGGCTGCAAAGCAAGTGATTCCTGGTAATGCCGATGTTTCAATTTATGATATTATGGAGCGCTGCTCACTGAACGAAGCTGATGAATACGCGTTAAAGCAATACGTAGAATCTTTAGGGATGCTATTTATTTCTACTCCTTTTTCTAGAGCAGCCGCTAATCGTTTAGAGCGTTTTAATGTACCCGCTTATAAAATAGGATCTGGAGAATGTAATAATTACCCGTTGTTAGAACACATTGCTCAATTTGGAAAACCGGTGATATTAAGTACAGGAATGAATACCATTGACAGTGTGGCAAAAGCAGTGGCTATATTTAAAAAATACAATACGCCATTTGCCTTATTACATACGACCAATCTATATCCAACGCCCGTTCATTTAGTGCGTTTTGGAGCAATGATGGAGTTATACGAGGCGTTCCCAGATACCGTATTTGGATTGAGTGATCACACGCTGTCTAACACCGCGTGTTTAGGCGCAGTCGCTTTAGGAGCCTCTATTTTAGAGCGTCATTTTACAGACCATATGCAACGTACCGGGCCAGATATTATATGCAGTATGGATGAGCTCGCCTGTAAAGCGTTAATTGCACAAAGTGCCGAAATGGCTTTAATGCGTGGTGGTACCAAAGGCCCTGCCGATGAAGAGCAAGTCACCATAGATTTTGCATTTGCTACCGTATGCAGTATTAAGCCCATTGCAAAAGGAGAAGCGTTTACAAAAGATAATATTTGGGTAAAACGCCCAGGAACAGGCGCTATTTTAGCCGATAAATACGAGGCTATTTTAGGGCAAATAGCAACGCGTGCAATAGCGAATGATGAACAACTAAGCTGGGAAGATATTGAGTAAGGTTAAAAAAATAGTATTCTTAACAGGTACACGTGCCGATTTTGGAAAAATGAAACCACTAATTGAAGTGGTAGAAAACAATCCAAACTATGAAGCGCACGTTTTTGTAACAGGAATGCATATGCTAGAAACCTACGGTTACACTTTAATAGAAGTGCAACGTTGTGGCTTTAAACACATCAGTACGTTTAATAATCATACAGATGAGGCCACTATGGATTTAACGTTAGCAAAAACGATAAGCGGGTTTTCAGAATTTATAAAAACTTGCACTCCCGATTTAATTGTTATACACGGAGATCGGGTAGAAGCTTTAGCAGGCGCCATTGTAGGGAGCTTGAATTCTATTTTGGTGGCGCACGTTGAAGGCGGAGAACTATCGGGAACCATAGATGAATTATTACGACACGCGACCAGTAAAATGAGTCATATTCATTTTGTAGCCAATGCTGAAGCACAATCGCGTTTGGAGCAAATGGGGGAATTACCTGAAACTATTTATACTATTGGTTCACCTGATGTTGATATTATGTTTTCGGAAGAGTTGCCAAATTTAGAGGTTGTTAAAACGTATTACGATATTTTTTTTGACAGCTATGCGGTCGCTATGTTTCATCCGGTGACTACGGAATACAAAAATATGGCAGACTATGCCACGCATTTTGTTACCGCTTTGTTAGAAAGTAAAAAAAACTATGTTGTTATTTTTCCTAATAATGATTTGGGAAGTCGCGCGATACTAGAAACCTACAAAATTTTGCAAGCAAGTGATCGTTTTAAAATATTTCCTTCTATCCGGTTTGAGTATTTTTTAACCCTATTAAAGTCAGCCGAATTTATAATTGGTAATAGTAGTGCAGGTGTACGAGAAGCGCCTTATTATGGTATTCCTACTATTAATGTTGGTAGCCGACAAGCCAATAGAGTCGTTTTAGATTCTATAATTAATACAAATTATGACGCCTCAGCAGTACGTGCAGGCATAAAAAAACTGCCTACGTTACGTATAAAAAAAACGGAAATCTTTGGAAAAGGTAATAGTGCGGAGGCTTTTATGGCGTCTCTTGAGTTAGAATCGTTTTGGACAACACACCATCAAAAACAATTTAAAACGTTATGAGTAGCACTCTAGGATTAGTTATTACCGATGGCGTTGGTTTTAGAAACTTTGTGTTGAGCCGTTTTCTAGAGGAAGCAGAAAAGGAGTTCGATACTATTATTATTTTATCGTGTTTACCAGCAGCAGTTTACAAAGCACATACCAACTGTCGTGTTATAGAACTCGATGTTTTTACCGAAAAATACCCGACGTGGTTTTTTAGAAAAGCTAAAGAAGTGGCGCATTTAAAGTTGCACGCGGCTAACAATTTGGGTATTCAAGACAATTTAAAAACCAATAGGTCTACATTAAAGACCACCCGTGGTTTCGGGACACGGTTAATTTATAAGCTGACCCATTTTTGTCATTCCGAAAAAGCAATTCAACGTCTTCAAAACCTTCAAAATAAAACATTTAGAAGTCATAAAATAACACGAGGTTATCAAGATATACTTAAAAACGAGGAAATTGACCTCTTATTTTTTACGCACCAGCGTCCGCCATACATTGCACCGTTAGTCTTTGCTGCACAGCAACAACAGATTAAAACAGCCGCTTTTATTTTTAGTTGGGATAATTTGGCATCCAAAGGACGAATGGCTTCAAATTTCGATTATTATTTAGTGTGGAGCGCTCTAATGAAACGCGACTTATTAAAATATTACAGTGCTATTTCATCAGCTTCAGTGGCTGTTGTAGGGACACCTCAATTTGAACCCTATGTTATGCCTAAATATAAAATGACTGCGACAGCGTTTTATAAGGTGTTTGAATTACAACCGGATTTTAAAACCATTTGTTTTAGTTGTGGTGATCGTTCAACCAGTAAAAATGATGAATTATACATTGAAACGATTGCTGAAGCTATTAAAAACAAACAAATACCCGAAGTAAACTTTATTGTTCGCACGTCTCCCGCAGAAGGGCGTGAGCGTTTTATAGCTTTAGTAGCGCGTTCTCCGTTTATTCGATGGCATTTTCCAAAGTGGGAATTAACGCGTTCAGCACATCAAGAATCTTGGTCGCAACGCATCCCAACGGTTAGTGATCTTAAAGAATTACGAGGGGTATTAGAATATTCGGACATTAATATAAATATGCTCTCGACGATGAGTTTAGATTTTATGCTATTTAATAAACCGGTAATTAATACTGTTTTTGGAACTGCGACTAATGGGTTATACAACGATCAGCGCTTTTTAGGTTACGAGCATATTATGCACGTAGTAGACAGTAAAGCGACTAAAATAGTTACAGATGCTGGCGAATTGATTACTGCGATTATTAGTTATTTACAAGAAGATCAAGACGCAAACTTTAGGGCAGCCTTATTAAAGCAACAGATAGGTGTGGCTCTAGAAAACACGAGTTCCACAGTAGTAAAAACATTAAAAGAATGGCTATAAAACAACATCATATTGCAGTTGTTTGTAACTATCAGTTATTGGCGAATAGAATAGGTGGTATGGACTATTTTTTCTGGGCTTTTGATGCTGCTTGTAAAAAGGAGGGGATTGCTGTAGATTGGTTTTTTCCTAATACCGCAGATTTTAAGTGGTATAAAAACCTGAATATAATCCCGAATACAGCGCAGTCTGTCGAAGCACATTTTTCTAGTTATATAGCGCGCAATACTATTCAATATTCTCACGTTGTTACACATTTTGTAGAATTGTGCACGTCGTTTTATAAAGCCACTAAAAAAAATCAACAGGCAAAAATTATTGCTGTAGACCATAACCCGCGACCTCTTAATGGTTACACGCTAGAAAAACGTTTAAAGAAACGTATTAAAGGGGTTTTGTATAGTAATTATATTGATGTGTTTG
>JAGPVI010000345.1 GCA_018067115.1 Bizionia sp.
TAAAAGAACAAATCATGTCAGCAAATTTCTTTTTAGCAATGCCAGGTTTATGGAGTATTATCCTTATAGTGGTGGTGGTTTTACTTCTTTTCGGAGGTAAAAAAATACCAGAATTAATGAGAGGGCTTGGTAGCGGAATTAAGGAATTTAAAGACGCTAGTAAGGAAGAAGAAGACGAAAAAGCTAAAGATTCTAAATAAATAGTATTTTAAAAACATAAAAAAACCAACGTGAAACCGTTGGTTTTTTTATGTTTAATACGTTCAGAATAGAACCGTTCGCAAGTTCACTGTAAGTGAGTATCTTTAAACTTATTCTATTTTTATAGATTTTATCATTGCTTCTAACTCGAAAATATGTTCCCTTTTTTCTATTGAAGGAGCATAAGCAAAACCTTCGGCCACAACATATCTGTTGTTCGCTTTATCCTCAATTATGTAGGTAATAAATGGCCCAGACATAAAGGCATTTTTAACATCCCAAACACCTTTTACTTCCCAAGCAGGCTTGTTATTTAACGTGGTTTTAAATAAATGCGGTGCATAAGCTTTTTCGGTAATCATATAACTCCCTTCTGTTGGTCCTGGAATATATTTCTCTCCAATAGAGTCCCTTATTTTTATAATCTGACTGACAACACTATCCATTCCTTTAAGTTTATTTAACGGAATATCGTATACCAATAAGTTGGTGTAACCCGTTGGAATGTCTTTACGCATCCAGAAAAAATTATCTTCTTCCTTGGCAATACGGTATGCTGTAGAATATTGAATATCTACTCCCAATTTCTCTTTTAAACTTGTGGCAGGATACAGCGATTTACGAATACGACGTTGCTTTTCGGCAATTTCTTCGGCTTTAAACGCGCGAACAATAGTTTTAGCGTTTGCTTCCAGTTGTTGTTTAATTTCTTGAACAGACGCCCCACTTACAACAATAAGCTTTTGCGGCCTTGCATACACGTTGTCTTCAATCGTAATACCTGCTTTTCCTGTCTCTATTTTTAAGATATCTCTATTAGCTCTAGAAAACCCTGTAAATACTTGTGGTGGTATCTGTGTTAGCGAAAATAAAGGCTCTTCTTGAGGCAAACCGTCTATTGGAGCTGCAAGAATATCTCTAATGGCTTGCCCTAATTGGCCTTCCCATTTTTCATTTTCAATAACCACAGCTACCGTATTTAATGGCCCAGAAGATTCTGGAATAATTCGCTGTCCTTTAGAATTGTCATTCTTACACGCTAGTGTAAAAACAATAACAGCAACGAGTAAAAGTCCTTTTCGCATCATAAAAATATTTGTTTTTACAAGAATTATCCTTTAGAAACTTTTAAGGTCATTCCTATTTTTAATTTACTACCACTAATATCGTTCCAATCTTTAATATTTTGAACAGAAACTCCCGTAAATTTCTGAGAGATACTCCATAAGGAGTCTCCACTCTTAACTTTATACGTTTTAGCCGAGCTACTAGCGGTCGCTTTTTGTGGGGTATTTACACTAGACGGGTTTCTAGGGTATATTGTAAGGCGCTGTCCAATTTTTAAATCGTTACCTCGCAGCCCATTCCACTGTTTTATCTGACTCACTCGCACTCCAAATTTTCGAGCAATTTTACCGAGATAATCACCACTTTGAACCCTATAGCGTGTTTTAGTATCGATATTTACTACTTGCGGAAGTGGTTTTTCGCGCGAATCTAATTCCTTTTGAACAAATTCATAAATTTCATCCTCGTTATTTACAAACGTACCAACATCTTCCCGAGGTAATCTTAAGGTATAATTTTTCCCTTTTATATACGGAATGACATCTAACTTATAAGACGGGTTTAAAAATTGTAGTGTCTCAATATTTACGCCTGTATACTCAGAAACTTGATTTAAAGTTATCGTTTTTTTTACTCTAATAGTATCTGTTTCTATGTAGTTAAACTGTGGTTTATGTTTAACAAAACCGTGTTCTTCTGCATATTCAAAAATATACATAGTTGCTAAAAAAGCTGGGACATAGCCAGCTGTTTCTCGAGGTAAATTAGGTCTAATATTCCAGTAATTTCTCGACCCTCCAGAACGTCTAATCGCTTTATTTACATTACCTGGGCCAGAATTATATGCTGCTAAAGCTAAATCCCAATCATCGAAAATCTCATACAAACGCGCCAAATATTTAGCGGCAGATTCTGTAGATTTTATCGGGTCGCTACGTTCATCAACATAGCTACTCACTTCTAAACCGTATTGTTTTCCAGTTGCAAACATAAATTGCCACAAACCGGTTGCTCCTACTCTAGATTTTGCTCTAGGCTTTAATGCCGACTCTACAATAGCGAGATATTTCATCTCTAAAGGAATATTGTAATTATCTAACTCGCGCTCGAACATTGGGAAATAAAAATCACTTAAACCCATTAAACGTTCCAGCGATTGGTGCCTTCTTTTTAAAAATGATTTAATCACATTTTCTAATCCCGGATTATACTCTACGTTAAAAGGCGTACGTGCATTTAAGCGTTCTAACCGCGCTTTAAGAGTATCGGTAGTGAGTTCTGGGTAGTCTACAACTTCGTATTTTAAGTTGGTAACATCGCGATAAATAGTATCGAATAACGAATTGCTATACAACTCCTCGATCCATTTTTTATCATATTCAGACGCAATTTTATCATCTATTAATACCTCCGTAGGCTTCAGTAACACATCCGATTTTAAAGATTTTCTAAAGTACGTTTTACCATCTACAATGGTATCTAATACATATTGCTCTTCCGCTAATAATTCAGATTCCTTTAATTTATTAACTTTTAATGTGTCCTTTTTTTTAGGTACCAATGGAGTATCTTGTCCGTAGGCCTGAGCCCCACAAAATAAAGTCCCCAAAAGAATACTACATAATGTATATAATTTCATTGCAGTTAATTATTTTTAAGTCTAACGTGACTTAAGTGTTTTTCTTATCTAGTCGTTTAAAATAGCAGCAATTCCTGGTAAGGTTTTACCTTCTAAACTCTCTAACATTGCACCACCACCGGTGCTTACATAACTTACTTTTTTCTCGAAACCAAATTGTTTCACGGCAGCTACCGAGTCACCCCCGCCAACTAGAGAAAAAGCTCCGTTTTTGGTCGCCGCAGCAATAGATTCTCCTAAAGCAATAGTACCTTTAGAAAAAGTTTCTAATTCGAAAACTCCTAAGGGGCCATTCCATAAAATTGTTTTACACTGCATAACCACCTCATGAAACTGTTTTATAGATTCCGGCCCTACATCTAATCCTTGATACCCATCAGGTATTGCTGAAATTGCAACCACTTCGGTATTGGCAGTGTTACTAAAAGCATCTGCTACTAAAGCATCTACAGGAATATGGATGGTTACGTTTTTCTCTTCGGCTTGTTTTAAAATAGATAATGCTAATTCAATTTTATCGTCTTCACAAATAGAGTCACCAATACTACCTCCTTGTGCTTTAACAAAGGTAAACGCCATTCCGCCACCAATAATAAGGTGATCGATTTTATCTAAAATATTTTCGATAATAGTGATTTTAGAAGACACTTTTGCACCACCTAAAATTGCTAAAACTGGTTTTTCACCATCTTTTAATACCTTGTCTATACTTGTAATTTCTTTTTCTAAAAGGCTACCAAAGCATTTTTTCTCTGGAAAAAACTGAGCAATTACGGTTGTAGAGGCGTGCGCTCTATGTGCAGTACCAAAAGCATCATTAACGTAAATATCCCCTAATTTAGAAAGCTTTTCGGCAAAGTCCTTATCTCCAGCAGTTTCTTCCTCGTGGAATCTTAAATTTTCTAGGATTAAAAGCTCTCCAGGTTTTAGGTTTGCTGCCGCCTCTTCGGCCTCTGGACCCACACAATTAGATACAAATTTTGTTTCTACACCAATAATATCTTCAACAGATTTTATAATGTGTTTTAGCGAAAACTCTTCTTGCACTCCTTTTGGGCGACCTAGGTGAGACATTAAAATACAGCTTCCTCCGTCTTCCAAAATTTTAATTAATGTTGGTTTTGCCGAAGTAATTCTAGTGGCATCGGTTACCTTAAAATCATCGTCTAAAGGCACGTTAAAATCAACACGGATTAATGCTTTCTTATTTTTAAAATTAAAATCTTGTAATGTCTTCATTTAAATACTGTAATTATTATGAGTGTCTGTTTTTAATGTAAATAACTTAAAACTAAAGAATTTACACTGGTTTTTAAGAGGTGTAAATTGGTTTTAAATGCTCCAAATATATGCAAATACTGCGATACTCGTTTGTGATACGTCTTAAAAATTAAAAGCCCTAAACATATTGAAACCAAAAAATAGTTTTTATTTGTTATCTAAAGTATATTTGTGCTATGCAATTCACTTCTATTTTAGGTCAAACTCATATAAAAAAACACCTTACGCAAAGCGTTGATAATGGTAGAATTCCTCACGCCCAATTGTTTATTGGTCCAGAAGGTTCTGGCACATTACCTATGGCTATAGCTTATGCACAGTATATTTTGTGCAAGAATACCGAAGGGGAAAACACCAACGGAAACGCATCTTGTAATTTAAAATTCAAGTCTTTTTCTCACCCCGATTTACACTTTGCATTTCCAGTTACCACCAACGATAAAGTTAAAAAACATCCTGTTTCCAAGCATTTTTTAGAAGAATGGCGCGATTTACTAACAAAACAGCCTTATGGTAATTTATTTGACTGGTATAAATATTTGGGTGTAGACAACAAGCAAGGACAAATTGGTGTAGATGAAGCGCAAGATATCGTTAAGGCGTTAAGTTTGAAAGCTTACGAGGGCGGTTACAAAGTTATGATTATTTGGATGGCTGAAAAGATGAATACAGCTGCTTCCAACAAACTTTTAAAACTGATTGAAGAGCCACCAAACAAAACGGTATTTATACTTATAGCGGAAGATGAAGAACAAATTATTACCACTATAAAATCGAGATGTCAACTTTTACATTTTCCACCTTTAGCAGAATTTGATGTTAAAGAAGCGTTGATTAAGGCCTATAGTTTAAATGATGCCGATGCGACAAAAATAGCACACCAATCTAACGGAAATTATAATAAAGCGTGCGATTTAGTCTATCAAGACAGTGAAGACATTCAGTTTGAAACTTGGTTTATTTTCTGGATTCGCGCAGCTTTTAAAGCCAAAGGAAACAAAGCAGCTATTCACGATTTAATTACTTGGAGTGAAGATATTGCAAAAACAGGTCGCGAAACTCAAAAGCAATTCCTTCACTTTTGTCTTGATTTTTTCCGACAAGCATTACTACTAAACTATGGCGCATCAGACTTGGTGTTTATGGACATTAAAACTGATAAATTTAAACTAGAAAACTTTGCTCCTTTTGTACATAACAACAATATTTTAGATATTTCTAATGAACTACAAGATGCTATTTACCATATTGAACGCAACGGAAACTCCAAGATAATCTTAACCGACTTATCGATTAAATTAACCCGTTTATTGCATAAAAAATCTGAGTAGCACTACCGTCTATATTTTTTTAAGTGTACCGGCTTTCATATTGATATTTAGAATCCAAACCTTACTTAAAAAATCAACTTTTATAAAGGCTTTACGAAGCATAAACACGTCGTAAAAATTATCTGAGCTGTACAAATACACATAAAAAGAGTCGCCTTTATCTTTAAATATTCTAGAATTTACTCCCCTACTTTTTAGTTCGTTTTGGTAAACGATAGCTTCATCAAAATCGTACACTAACGTTGCAATAATAAAATAGCCTTTATTAATACCATCTATAAAAGTTGGTTCTTGATTAAGAATACGCTTAAACGTTTGGGTTTCGTAAATATAATCTTCCACAGTTAATAGTTTCTCGTAATTATCTCGGTTTAAAGCCAACGAATTTTGAGCTGTTGTCTGAGGGTTTATTTCGCCTGGTGGACGGTACACATTATCCCCTTTAGGCTTTATTTCTTGTTTTTGTTTTAACCAAATGGGTAATGGTTTCTCTTTGGTTTCTTGCAAATAGTCTGCTTTTGGTAATGGGTTTTCGGGCGCACGGTCATTAGAGTTTGGTTTATAAACCGATTCTTTTCTAGGGGCCTCCTCCTTAACGATTTCAGGTTTTCTCTCCCATGGTTTCGCCTCCTTACTTTCAACCTTTTCAACGATTGGCAATGAATTCTTAATTACGTTTCGACTTTCATTTTCCTTTTTAACGTCATTAAAAACTACAGCTTCTAATGGTTTTGCAATAGAAGACTTTACTAGTGTTTCCACAGGAGTATTTTTGGAGGTATCGATAGTTTCTACTTTACTTATTTCAGTAATTTCTTCAATAGTTTTTGCTGTATTTATATCTTTTTCGGGCTTAACCTCTACTACATCAGTTGTTATAATTTGAAGACGTTCTTCTTTAATCTCCTTTTGCTCCACTTCTTCTTCGTCTTCATTAAACTTTTCTGTTTTAACCAAATCTACCACCGTCGTTTCTTTTTGTTGCTGTTGGTAAAACACTTTACTAATTTCGGTTTGGAAAGCCGTAAAAAACAGATAAAAGCGATCGGATCTAGTATTAAAAATAAGATCTACTTTTTCGGTATTGTTATCGATTATAGGCTGGGATTGATTTGGAATTTTTACGGTTGCAATATCGAATCCTAAGGTATTTATACTCGCCGGATTACGCTGGATAAACTCTAAATCGTCGTGCGTAATTTTACTATTAAAGAAATTATTTCGCGGTCGGAGATTACTACTTAATAAAGACATCCGTTTTAAAACTGGATTAGAAATTAAAATCTCGTCATCTATTAAAGCCGAATCTCCTTCTAATGCAGATAAGGTAATAGAGGTTTCAATTTCGCCATCTTCGAGCGCTTTAAAATTATCGAAAGTGATTTTAACAGCATCGTTTCCTACGTGTGCAAACCCGTTAAACGTTGTTATATATTGCGGATTTTCTGTTGGTGCTTCATAGACCACATAAAGCAACCAACCGGCGGCACTACCTCCGGATACAAAACCTTGAGTAGCCGTAACATTTGCCAAAGTATAGTCGCCATTAATTTGACTCGCATTTTTTAAAAGTCGGGTTACATCTGCTTGGCAAACATAAGGAGAGTTTAGCGTAAAAGCCGTGTCATTAGCGCCATCGAAAACAATATCGCCGTTAATAGTAATATAGTCTTTTGTATCTGGTAGTTTAATTTTCACCTTACTAATAGCGCTTCTATTTTTAGCGCGTTGTCCTTGAAACAGAAACTGGCCGCCAGACTCTTTTCGGTAGCCTTTCTCGTAGCTATAGGTTGCGGCCCAATACAGAACAGCATACTTGATCTTAGTATGATTAGAAGGCAATTGTAAGGTTGCCGAACTGGAACTAAAAGTTGTATCGTCGTTGTCAATATCAGTGTATACCATATCAATATCGTCGTTGGTTAGCGCGATATCATTAAAAGGTGTTGTAGCCGTTTTGCCCAAAATAGTATTACCAATAACAGTAGCATTTCCATAAATATAAAACTCTTTTTGAGCTTTAAACGGGAGTGCAACCTGAGCGGTCGTGTAATTGACAGCGACAAAGAAAATGAGCAACAACAAAAAACAGTTTTTTATCATCGTAAATAGAAATAATTAATAGCATTTAAATATAGTTATTAAAATTAAATCTATTGATATATAGCATATTATAAACAAAAAAAAGCGTTAAACTGTAGTTTAACGCTTCAAGCTATTACAAAAATACGCTCTATTTTTTATACTCCTTATCTAAGGCTTCGATAACAGCTTCTGTTAAATCATTTTCTTCAGCCCCATAAAGTACGGTAGAAGCCACATCGCTAGTTCCTAAAATATAGGTATAGCCATTACTTTTACCATAACCCTTTACATAGGTTTTAACACGCGAAATAACACTATCCACGTCCTTACGGAATTCCTGAGTAATTTGTTGTTTCTCAAATTGTAATTTTTGATCCTGAGCTTGCTTCTTTTGAACTAGCGCTTGGTAGTTTTTTTCTTGATTTGCCGGAGACATACTTTCTACATTAGCTTGAAACTCTTTTACTTCTAGTTGAATTTCTTCATCCAAACCATCAGCTTTTGCATTAAAGGCATCTTCCTTGATTTTGTATTTTGCCTCTAAATCTTTTTTCTCTTGAATCTCGTTAATTACTCTACCATTATCTACGAAAGCAATTTTTTGCTTGTTACAAGATGTTAATGCTAAAAAAGCAAATGCGATTACTATGTAATATTTCATATTATATTTTTTTTTAAAAAGTTTAGGCAAAAATATGAAAGTGACACCAACTATTATTTTTTTTTAATAAAAGTTGATTACATAATAAAAATTTATACTAAAAAAGAATACAATAGATTTACCTTATCAAAAACAACGTATTTACAAGCGATTTAACAGCGTTTCTCGAACTACCGTACATAGAGCAGGATTAAGACTACAAAACACGCCTAAACAGCCTTAAATTGAATTAATTCGTGTTTTTTACACAATAAATGAGAGAAGAATACTCTGTTGTGCTTTTCGCTTTCCAATTAGACTTTAAACCATTACAAAAAGCCCTAATAGGTTGTAGACTGCTCTTCTTATATTTTTCTGAAAGTAAGCTTACATAAAACGCATCGAATACCATTGGCACCGTTTTTACAACACACATTTCTTTTTTAGCAAATAAACGCGCTATGGATTCTTGAGAGAAATGCCATAAATGCCTGGGCACATCAAAAGCAGCCCAAAATTGTTTATAATGTAAAGCGTCGTAACTTTTATAATTAGGAACAGCAATAATTAATGTACCGTCTTTTTTTAATAACTGTTTTAATAATACAAGATGTTCTTCCAGATTTGGTAAATGCTCTAAAACATGCCATAATGTAATCACGTCAAAACTATGAGATGGCAACGTTTTTAAAACCTCTGTATTAACTACTTTATTCCCGGTTTTAGAATTTGCAATAACTCGTGCTTTTTCATTGGGCTCAATTCCGGTAATTTTCCAATTATTTTTTTGTGCTTCTGCTAAAAAATCCCCAGTACCACATCCTATATCCAATAAATTTTTATTAGAAGAAGAGAAACTATTGATTAGCTTTAGTTTTCGTTTTAGTGATATAACACGAACAGCGTGATATACTTTTTCAAAAAGATTACGCTTGGTATTGGTATGCGAAATATAATCCTCGCTTTTATAATAATCTGGTAATTTGTCTGCTGAAGGTTGCGGATTAGTTTGTAAATAATCCCATTCCGAATTATGAATTAGTTGAAACGTTTCGTTAGACACTGTAAAATCTTTTACCGTATTATATAACGAGGTTTTTGTATTCTTTTCCACTCAAAAGTAATTTATAATTAAAACGGATGAGGTGTTCCACGTGAAACATCTCATCCGTTTTTAAATTTTTATCGCCCCATAAAAACTAATAGCACCGAAATATCACTAGGAGAAACACCACTTATTCTTGATGCTTGCGACACGGTTACAGGTTGAATTTTATTCAATTTTTCACGCGCCTCTAAACTCATAGATTGTAGTTTTGAATAATCGAAACCAGAAGGAATTTTTACATTTTCCAATCTATTTAATTTATCAGCGTTGTTCTTTTCTTTATCGATATAACCAGAATACTTAACCTGAATCTCTGCTTGCTCAATGACTTCATTATCTAAATTATTTGAAGTGATGTATTCTTCAACCGCATCAAACTGTCTTACATCCTCAATAGTAATATTTGGTCGCGCAAACAATTTAAACATCTTACCTTGTTGTGTCACTGGCGCAGAATTTTTAGCCTCTAAAACAGGATTTGCCTCAGCAGCAGTTACACTAGTATCTCTAAAAAATTGTACTAATTTTTCAGATTCTTCTTGCTTCTGTTCCATACGTCTTAAACGTTTTTCGCTCGCTAACCCTAAATCGAACCCTTTAGGCGTTAACCTAAAATCGGCATTATCTTGACGCAACAACGTTCTGTACTCTGCACGAGATGTAAACATTCTATACGGCTCTTCTGTACCTTTGGTTATTAAATCGTCAACCAAAACACCAATATAAGCTTCGTTACGTTGTAGAATAAATGGATTGCGTTCTTGCACTTGCAAAGCGGCATTAATACCTGCCATTAAACCTTGTGAAGCCGCTTCTTCATAACCTGTAGTTCCGTTAATTTGACCTGCGAAAAACAATCCACTAACCAATTTAGTTTCTAAGGTATGTTTTAATTGTGTTGGCGGAAAGTAATCATATTCTATAGCATAACCCGGTCTAAAAAACTTCACATTTTCGAAACCAACTATAGAACGCATAGCCTTAAACTGAACATCCTCTGGCAAGGAAGTAGAGAATCCATTTACATAATATTCACAGGTATTCCAACCTTCCGGTTCTACGAATAATTGATGACGATCTTTATCTGCGAACCTATTTATTTTATCTTCGATAGACGGACAATAACGCGGTCCTAAACTTTTAATCCGACCATTAAACATTGGAGAACGATCGAAACCTTCACGCAATAAATCGTGAACGATTTCACTAGTATATGTCATGTGACAAGAACGCTGATGCGTTAAAGGTTTTGTAATATCTAAGTACGAGAATTTCTCTGGAGAAACATCTCCTGGCTGCTCTACCATTTTTGAAAAATCCAGAGAACGACCATCCACTCTCGGCGGTGTTCCTGTTTTCATTCTACCAGATTCGAAACCTAATTGAACTAACTGCTCGGTAATTCCAGTTGCAGCTCTCTCTCCTGCTCTACCACCTCCAAAATTTTTATCTCCAATATGAATTAATCCATTTAAGAATGTTCCATTAGTTAAAACCACAGTTTTAGATTTTATTTTAAGACCTAAAGACGTCGTAACTCCACATACTTTTCCACCCTCCACGAGTAACCCAGAAACCATCTCTTGATAGAAATCTAAGTTCTCAGTCTGCTCCAAAAGCAATCGCCAATCTTCTGCAAATCGCATACGATCACTCTGCACTCTCGGACTCCACATAGCAGGTCCTTTAGACTTATTAAGCATCTTAAATTGAATAGCAGATGTATCACTAACGATTCCACTATATCCTCCAAGCGCATCTATCTCCCTTACTATTTGTCCTTTTGCAATTCCTCCCATAGCAGGATTACAAGACATTTGCGCAATGTTTTGTAAATTCATTGTAATCAACAATGTCTTACTCCCCATATTAGCAGCAGACGCCGCAGCTTCACTTCCTGCGTGTCCAGCACCAACAACTATTACATCATACTCTTCATTAAACATTCTGTGCGTATTTATTTTTTTAAATGTTCCACGTGAAACATTGTACTCTACTTTTATTTTTTTTTGCAAAGATAGGGCGAATTCACGACTTCTACGACAGGCTATTTAAATGGTCATCTTCCTTGCCTCTCATAATAAGTGCCTCGTTCTCCGATTTGTCTTTATACCCACAAAAATGAAGAATACCATGTACCATTACCCGATGTAATTCGTCTTGGAAAGTTAACCCCAAATCCTTGGCATTATCCGCTACACGTTCTGTAGAAATATAAATATCGCCTTGTAAGTTTTTTCCGATAGAGTAATCGAAGCCAATAACATCTGTTAATGTATCGTGATCTAAGAATTCTACATTAAGCTTATGCAAGTATTCATCATCACAGAAAATGTAATTAATCTCTGTTATTTCACATTCTTCAGATGTTACAACCTGCTCAATCCAATCGGATATTTTTTGCTCGTTAGGGAGCGTAAAATCGTTTTCGTAATTAAAACTAATCATTTATTTCTTTATAAATTACTGAGTACTTTTTTGTTTTTTTATTGTACCCAAAGTATCTCAGTTGATTATTAATAAACACCGTCGATGTGTGTTTTACTTTAGTATTATCGTCTAATTCTTTAATGTATTTCTTCTTATCGATGTCTTGATAAATAGTCTCTATCTCGCCATTTTCAATTACAGTATTCGTGGGATTTAAAACAATTTCAAAATGATGCTTCTCTTCCTTGACAACATAAGGGAACTCATCAAAACTATTAGGACCAAAACCTCTCAAATGCTGTTGCGTTTGAATTTGCTGTTGCATCATCATCATATGATGTTGCAACGCCCAATTATGATGCCACCACCAATTGTAATTGTAGCTATACTCTTTTTTGTTAACATAGTCTACTCGCACAGATATATTACCATTTGTGGTTTCGTTTATAGTAACCGTAGGCTCATTTTTAGAACGTGTAGCTTGTTTTAAAAACTCAGTTATAGACTCGAAATCGTTACTCTTTTTAGAAATCTTAACAGCATTTAAATCTACGTTGGTTTCCGAATTGTCTTGTAAATTAAATATGGACAAATCGCCTTTAATTTTAGACATACTCATTTGAAATAATTGACCATTTTGAACATACGAGGTAGATTTCTTAGCATCCTCGATTGCTTTACTTTTATAAACAGTACTCACTAACTTAAACGAAGACGCTCCATCTAACGGTATATTTAGCACTGCTGTCTCGTTGTCTTTAGTATTTTCCTTCGTAATAAAAACTGAATTTTCTTCGGCGTAAGCTCTTAAGGTGTTGATAGATCCATTCGCAACATATTCATTTGTATTAACAGCCGACAAACTATTTTTATTTAAATCTTTTAAAAAATCCCCTGTGGTTTCAGTTGATTCACCAGTAATTTCAGACGTGGTTTTCGAGTCTTTTATATTTAGTATTTTAAGACTCGTTTTATCTGAAAATACAAGCAAATTTGAGTTCTTCTTTCTAATTACAGTTTTAAAATCCTTATCAGAAATTGGATCTGACTTAACACTTTCGCCAGTTACCAAATTTATGTCTACAATGGTAAACTCATCCTCTTTTTTTCCTTTCGACGACACAATTAAAGTTAAGGCATCGCCATTATTATGATACGATAATACACTTGGCATTTTATCGAAAGACACAGATTTTAATTGGTTTAATTGCCCATCGGAATTCGAAATAGGAATAATCTCACATTCCTTCGTTTTTGAATTCTTTGCGATAATTAAATGAAAACTTTCGTCGTTAGCGGTATCACCAGAAAATGTGTTTTCAACTTTATAGTTACGACTTAATGAAATAGCTCCTTTTTTGGGTGGAGTAGAAAAACTAGTGACTAAAAATAGAAGAGGCAAAAGTAAATACTTCATAATGTATTGGATTGGTTTTGTTAATTTATTTTTTGTTTGAAATAGTCTTGAACCTTCTCCTTATAAACGGGCTGCAAAGGTAAGGTTTGCTTGTTTAAAATTTCGATAGTATTAAAATACTCTTTAGCCTTTGGTAGTTGATTAGTAGTCGTGTTATTAAAGTCTTTTATGTTTGTATCTGCCTTACGCTTAATGTCTTGACCCTGTTGAAAGGTCGCATTTTCTAATTTTAATAATTGGTGTTGAAGATTCATCATTTTGGATAACGTTTGGTTGGTAAATCCTTTATTTATAAGGTCTAACTCAACATCTTCCATATCTTTTAATAACTGTCTCGCGTCTCCGTTACCTCGTAACCCCTCCTTTTCTAAGCGTTGTTCTAAGGCTTCGCGTATCATTTGTTGTTGTTGGTATATCTTATACAATTCCCCATTTAAATCCTCATTAAATCCGTCAAGTCCATCCGTTCCCGAACCTTTTCCTTCGCCATTTCCGTTGCCCTCTCCATTTTTACCATTCTTACCACTTTTACCGTTTTCTCCCGCCTTTCCGTTTTCACCAGTTTTTCCTTTTTCGCCTTCTTTACCCTCAGGTCCTTGTTCTCCCGGTTTTTGTCCTTCTCCTTCTTTAGGTTGCCCCGATTCTCCTTTTTTCA